>DYEN01000045.1 GCA_020725705.1 Anaerolinea sp. | reverse complement strand
CGCCTGGCTGCGATAGGTCTCTTCGTCGGCGTCGTAGAGCAGGATGCCGCATAGCTCCGCGTCTGCCAGATGCGCGATCCGCTGCGTGAGCTGGGCGAACAACTGCGGCGGGTCTCCAAGCTGGCTGATCGCGCCGGAGATGTGCTGCAAACCGGCCAGCTCGTGCACCCGCGCCGCCTGCTCGGCCCGCAGGCGCGCCCCTTCGACTGCGGCGACAATCTGCCCGGCAACCGCCTGGAGCAGGGCGACGTCTTGCTGCGTGAAGGCGTCCGATGCGCGGCGCGTCAGTTCCAGCGTGCCCACCAGCCGGTCATCGAGCAGCAGCGGGATGCCCAGAAAGCTCTGGAACGGCGGCTGTCCGGGGCGCAGGGCGTAGTCGGGCCGTGCCGTAGCGTCGTGGATCAGCAAGGGCTGGCGATAGAGCGCAATCCACCCGCTGTACCCCTCGCCCACCGCGCAGGCGACCTGTTCCTGATCTTCCGGCGGGATCAGCGAGCCTGTCACCGACAGTTTGGCCGTGCGCCCCACCGTGCGTAGCGTCTGCGATTCCGCGTGCCACAGCAGCACTTCCGCCGCGTCATAAGGCACGGCCTGCTCGATGATGCGCAGCAGGCCGTCAATCGTCGGCCCCAGCGCCTGCCCGGCGCCGACCGTCACGGCAATGTCGGTTTGCAGCATCAGCGCGCGCAGGGGGTCGAAATCGGTGGCGGCCTGGCGCGCGGCGCCGCTCATCTCGCGCATCACCACCACCACGCGCGGCCCGTCCGGACCGGGGATGGGGTGCGAGACGGCTTCCAGGCGGCGCGGCCCCAGCCGGATCGTCGTGTGCCCGGCGTTGGCGAAAAGGTCAAGGAAGGCGTCGGCGGGCTGGACCATCTGCGCCATCAGCGCCAGGCTGGGTGTACCACCGTCTGCGCCAAACCAGGCGCGGGCCTGGTCGTTGGCATAGACCACGCGCCCGCGCTCTTCGGCGACGATGACCGCCTCGTCCCCTTCAACCAGGCTCACCGGCACAATCGGCGCGCTGGCGGCCCAATCGGCGTCCGCACCGCGCCGCGCCTGCCGCACCAGCAGCGCGATCCAGGCGGCGAAAATCAGTCCGGTGATGATGAGGTAGACTTCCAACATACACTTCTGCTCGCTTGCCGGCGCTCACCCCGATCCGGCCGGCCCAACCGAGGCGGGGCCGTTGGCCCCGGCGTATCTACCACTCGGCTGCGATCGGCTCGTCGTTGTCCACCTTGCCGCGCCGGCGGTTCTCCGCCGCCAGTTCGGTGATCTCGCGAATATCCGCAAACTGGCGGCTGGCGTTCGAAATCATGCCGACCGCCAGCGACATCAACGGCACCCGCTCGTCATCGCGCAGCAGGTACCCGCGCTCGCGGTCGATGAAGGAATAGTGCTGCTGGACGCCCTCGGCAAAGCGGCGCGTCAGGCGCTCGGCCAGTGCCTGAGGGCGATCCGAGTAGGTGATCACCACGAAATTGTCGCTGCCGGCATGGCCGAGAAAGTCGTCGGGCGTGCCCAACTCGTCCACCACCTCGCCTAACAGCAGCGCCATGAAGCGCAGCAGCTCGTTAGCCGCCACAAACCCGTACACATCCTTGAACGCGTCGTAGTTGTTGACGCGAATATCGAGATACGCCCACACCTGGGTCTCGCGAATGAGATCGCGCAGCTTTTCCTCGATCAGCGAGCTGCTCGGCAGGCCGCTGTTGGGATCGGTGTAGTTATCGCGCTCGGCGCGCTCGATCTGGTTCTTGACGCGCAGTTTGAGTTCTTCGATGTCGAACGGCTTGGTGATGTAATCGTCCGCGCCCAGCTCCAGCCCGGCGATCTTATCGCTGCGCTCGTCCTTCTGCGTCAGGAAGATGATGGGGATGTGGCTGGTGCGGGTGGTCGAGCGCAGCTCGCGGCAGACGTCATAGCCGTTCATGTCCGGCAGCATGATGTCCAGCACGATCAACTGCGGAAGCTGCTTGCGCGTCAGCATGAGGGCATCGGCGCCGCGCGGGGCGACCTGAACATCGTAGCCCTGCCCGCCAAAGTAGATGCGCAGCATGTTGGAGATATCGAAATCGTCTTCGACAACGAGGATTCTGCCTTTACCCATGCATCCACCTTCCCATGCCGGTCGGTCGACAGGGGCGCCGTGCGCTCCGCTGATCGGTCATGTGCGCTGCCGGTGGCGTGGCGCGCCTTAATGCCAGGGCGGGCCTGCCGCCGGTGTGCCCCCAACTATACAGGCGAATTTGTTGAAATACCAGTGAGGCACCATAAAGAGTCCAGGCGCCTCACAGCGCCTGCCGGACCATGCTGACGCCTCAGATCGGGGATGGGCGGCGGCGCGCCGCCTGCGCGCGCTCGCGCACCCGGGCGATCTGCTCCGGCAGGACGGCGCGCTCGAAACTGCGAAACCCGCTCAGCCGGAAGCCATGCCGCGCCGCGATCGCGCCGATCTCGCTGACCTGTTCCAGCGTGATGTGCTTGCCGACGCTGTAATCTTCATAGCGCCCTTCGAGCGCCAGGGCCATCGTCTCGGCCATGCAGGCGTAGGACTTGCCCGGCGGGAAGCCAAAATCGAAGCCGAAATCGACCGGCCCCGGCACCTCGACCATCCCACCCTCGATCACCAGCACATCCGGGCGCATCTGCGCCACCCGCACCGAGACATCGCGCGGGCGCGCCACGTCGCACACTACCGCGCCGGGCTTGAGATGCTCCGGCTCGATCACGGACGACACCGAGCTGGTGACGGTCAGGATCACGTCGCAGGGGTAGATGCTGGCGATATCGGTGCTGGTGCGTACGCGGGCCATCTGGCCCGCGCACCGCTCGCGGACGGCCTCGAGCGCGTCCGCGCGGCGCCCAACAAGCACCAACTCGCCCACCTCGCGCGCCAGAATCTGCGCGCACACCCCGGCAATCGTGCCGGTCGCGCCAACGACCGCCGCCGACGCGCCGGGCAGATAGATCTCCATCTGGCGGGCGGCTTCGCGCACCGCCTCGACCGCCATGTAAATCGTGTACGCGTCCCCATTGGTCACCGGCAGCGCCAGCCGCTGCGCGATGGTTACGCCGCCGTCGCCCACCACCGAGGTATAGGCGCCCAGCCCCAGAATGCGCGCGCCGAGCGCCTCGGCCTTGTGCCCGCACGCTACGATCTTGCGGTACACCGTCTCGACCGGCAGGCTCAGCATGGTCTTCGGCGTGAAAGGGCAGGCGATAAACCAGCCGGTGATCGTCTTGCCGGTCGCCACCGAGCGCACGCCGGAGATCTCCGAGATGTAGACCGGTGGGAAGAAGCGCGAAAAGAAATTGATCTGCCCTTCCGTCAGCACCTTGCCGAGCAACGGCCACTTGCGCGCAACGTCTTTCTTCGGGTCAATCGGGTGGATGATGAAGGCGAAGGTGTCTGGTGCACTCACGTCAGCTCTGTCTTCTACTCACTTCGACCGCAAGACGCATCGAGCGTTCGATCCCGGGGTAACACCGGCGCAGCGCCGCGCCGCTATTCCCACTCCTCCAGGTAGGCCGCTTCCGATTCCGCGTGGCGCGGATAGCGGCGCTTGTGTAGCCGGGCAACCGACGGGCGCAGCTTGTGATGATCGCTCTCCTCGTACGAGATGTTCTTGGCGATCACGCGCCGGTCGGGCGAGGCGATCAGGATCGCGTCGGATTCGATCATGCGCGCCGGCATGATCACCATGCCCGACCCCACGCGGGCGTTGTGACCCACGCACCCGCCCAGCACCGGCTGACCCGAGTCTTCCAGCCCGCCCCGCGCGCTCATGGCCCGCAGCGGCGTGGGCAGCAGATTGAAGTCGGTGAAGGTCGTCCCGGCACCAACAAAGCTGTTGCGTCCCACCACGCACATCTGCAGGCAGGTGTTCTGCGCGACGATGGTGTACTCCATCAGAGTTGTCATGAACAGGGCAGCGCGGAACGGCAGAAAACAGTTGTTGCCCACCACGCTCAGCATCAGCTGACAGCCCTGCGCGATGTTGACCGAATCCCCGATCACGCAGTTGTCGATCACCACGCCGGGACCGATGTAGCAGCCGCGCCCGATGGTGGTCGGCCCCAGGATCACTGCCGACGGATCGATGATCGTCCCCTCACCCACCTGGACCAGCTTGGAGCACGACAAGAGTTGTTTCTGCTCCAGAATGGCGCGGAACAGGACCTTGAGCGCGAAGAGGTTGTGGCGCGAAAGGTATTCCTCAAAGCGGCTCCCGCGCGAAAACACGCCGAGGATGATGTTGGCGAAATAGACATGCACCCAACTGTCGATCGACAGAGCGGAGCGCTCGGTGAGCAGATGCGTCAGGTCGAGGTCGCGCTGGGCCGTTCCCTGCGGGCCGCCCGGCTTGAGGTTCGACATCGAGTCCGGGACGTTGTAGTAGCCTTTCTCGCGGTAGTCGCTGAAGATGGGCACGTCGCGCCACTGGCGCGGTTCGACGTATCCGTGCGGGAAATACCACAGGTCGAGCGGGTAGTGCAGCGGCGCGCCGCTCATATCGCGCACCGGCTCCAGGCGCGAAAGCGGGACGGCATATTTCATCCAGGCCGCGTCGCTGGCCGGCAGCACGGCGCGGCTGGGCAGCCCGCTGGTGCGCGCCTGCTCGACAAATTCGCTGAGAAACTCGAGATCGAAGTACAGGCTGTCGCGGTAGACCAGGCACTCGTCGCGGCCCGGCGCGATATGCGGCAGGTCATAGATCGTGCTCAGCGGCAGTTCGACCTCGGTCGGGCCGATCACCTCGTCCAGAATGTCGGCGTGGTGGATCTTCAGCGGCTTGTTGAGGATGCTCAGGTCGCGCGCCGGCTCGTTAAAGGGCGCGATCAGGCGGTTGTCTTCGATAATAAACTTGCGCATGGTCGCTCTGCTTTCACGCACCGGTGGCGCGCTCGGTCGAATTGTGCAGGAAGTCGCTCAGCGTGGTGATAAAACGATCGGGCGCGTCGAGCATGATAAAGTGCCCGGCATCGGGGAACCACTCGATTTGCGCGTGCGGCACACCCGCCTTGAGCACCAGATGCTCGCTGGGGCGCACGATGATGTCGCGCTGGCCGTACATCCCCAGTGTGGGCACCCGGATTTTGTGCAGATCCGGCCGCAGGTCGGTCTGGCGCAGCGTGCCGATGCTCTGAAAAAACGACTCCATGCTGATCATCGACACGTCTTTGGTGATCATGCGACCCATGGCGCGCCCGTTCTTCGCCATAAAATAGCTGTACCCACGCAGGAACAGGCGCAGCCCTCGCCCGCCGAACAGCCAGAAAAAGCGCGCCATCGACGGGTTGCCCGACAGCTTGAGCAGCAAATTGAGCGACGCGCCATTGATCGGCGAGCCGATCACACCGACTTTGACGACCTTCTCCGGATATTTGATCGCCAGGCTGAGCGACACCGTCCCGCCCATCGAGTGCCCGATCAGCGGGGCGCGCACGATGCCCATCCGCTCCATAAACTGGTACACCATCTCCACATACACAGGGACGGTGTACGCGTAGGCGCGGTGTTCCGGTTCCTGGCCCAGCGTCCAGCCGGACTCGCCAAAGCCGAAGAAGTCGAGGGCGTAGGTGCGGAACTGGCGACCGAGGACCTCGATCGTATCGCGCCACAGCGCCCACGAGCCGAGCCAGCCATGCAGCAGCAGGACCGGGCGCCCGCGCCCATAGGTTTCGTAATGGATGATCCCGGGATCGGTAACCAGTAATGGCACGTCGCGCGCCCCCCAGATCGCCTGCCAGCCGCTCGCATGCGCGCGCCGCGCGCCGCGTTACTGCCCGGCGTCCATCTCGTCGAGGATGGAATACAACAGCTCAAGGAGCACGTTCTTAACGCTCTCCCGCTCTGTCGCAACACACGGCAGCAGCTTGATGTGATCCTCGATCCGCAGGGCGATCCGCAAGTCTTCCGGCGACCAGGCTTCCGGATGATCTTGCTTGTTGGCGGCGACGACATACGGCGTTGGCGCGTAGGCGCGGAAGGTTTCCAGAATGCTTTTCGCCTCGCGGAAGGTCTCCGGCTTGGCGCTGTCTACCATCACGACAAACCCGAGCATCCCCTCGGCCAGGATTTCCCACATAAAATCAAAGCGGCGCTGGCCGGGCGTGCCGAACAGATAGAGGACCAGATCGTCATCGACTGTGATCCGGCCAAAGTCCATCGCCACAGTCGTCTGTTCTTTCACGCCGTACTCGGCGGCTTCCGGCGAGATCGTCTCGTCCGTGGTGACCACGTCGATCTCGCTGATCGACCGGATGAATTCTGTCTTGCCTGCACTGAAGGGGCCGGTTACGACCATTTTGACGGTTTGAATGGGCATGCGCGATCTCATTCTTCCATGCTAACGGCTCTGCCGGGCCGGCAGACCTCGAGAAAACACCCGTTCGGCCAAACTCGCTTAGCTTTCCTTGATGCGCTGGATCAGGCGCTCTACCACACTGCGCTCGATAGCTTGTGACGGCGGGACAACGACCGGGCGCCGGGTCGCGCCGACGGGCGCGGGAGCGGGCGCCTGCATCCCCGGTGGCCGGACAAGCTGAACCAGCCCCGCCTGCAGCAGCGCATACACGATCCGCCGGATTTCGGTATCGGTCATGTTACAGGCTTTGGCGATCTGGCGGATCGAGTTTTTCGGATTGATGTACGACACCACGCGCCATTCATCCACGCTCAGATGGATGCCGCGAAATTTCTCGCCGGGAGCCTCGGGGAACTTGAGCGCCATATCGAGGTTGGGCAGTTCTTCTTCGAGCGGCTTGATCTCTTGCGCGCGGCGCGTTCCCTCGATGATCACGTTCTTCAGGTCGATCGGCACGGTGATGCGATCCGGCGGGGGCGTGAGGTTCTCCTCGAAGACAAACGGCTCGCGCTCCCAGGTCATCACGTCGTAGACGATGTCGATGGTGTGCTGCTTGATGCTGCGCACCACGTCGGCCTGGGTCACGTAGTTGGCGTTGATGAGCATCAGCGCCAGCGCCTTGTCGGAATATTTGGCCCCGCGCTCGCGGATGATACGCGCCTGCTCGGCGTTGAGCTTGCCCGCCTTGTGCAGCACGTTCGCCAGATGGCCGTCCTGGTCGCCCATCGCCGCCAGGATCAGTTTGCCGTCGCGAAAGGCGATGCTGGCCCGCTCCTCGCCCGGCACGATGCGGCGGCGCTTGTTGCCCGCGCCGTCTGTGATGATCTCATCGGACACCACCGGCTCGAACAAGCGCAGCGTGCCTGTTTTGCGTGCCAGATGGATCAGATTCAAGATTTGTGTGGTGCTGAAATCCGCCAGATTCCCTTTGAGCGCCATGGTCGACGTTCCTACCCCGGGGTTAACGCATTGGAAGCGGATCGATTGCAACCATGCCACCACCGAGCAGCGGAGAGATTCGCGCTGATCATACTCCCCGTGAAGATGGTAGTCAACATGACCGTCGTTTCATCGATCACATCCCGCCTCAATGCTGCCTTAACAGTTGCGATGCTCCCCATCCGGACGGGCGCCAGGCCTGGCACCCTTCCCCCAACCCGGTGAAATCTGGTATGCTCGGTCGGTCTGGATGCTGTGAGCAGCCCGAAGACTGTGCTTTATTGTGAGGCAAAACAGATGCAATGGCAAATGGCCCGGCGCCTGCTGCGCCGGATGCTTATCCCTCTGGCTGTCGCGCTTGGCGCGCTGGCAGCCGCCGCCTGCACCCTGCCCACGCGCGGCCCGATCACCATCACCGCCACGCCCCCGCCGGACGTCATCGGCCCCGATGGCTTGCTGCCCGCGATCAATCCGCTCACCGGACTGCCCGTCGACGACCCGGCGGTGCTGGCGCGCCGCCCGCTGGCCGCCAAGATCTCCAACGCGCCCGATCTGGTTCGCCCCCAGGCGGGGATCTCTCAAGCCGATCTGGTCTTCGAGCACCTGACCGAAGGCCCGCTGACGCGCTTCACCGCCATCTTCTGGACGCACACCCCGCCGCGTGTCGGGTCGATCCGCAGCGCGCGGCTGATTGATCTGGAGATCCCGGCGATGTACGACACGCTGCTGGTGTATTCGGGCGCCAGCGAGCCGATCCGCCAGCGCATCGCGTCCCTGCCGTTTGCCAACCGCGCTTTTGAAGGGGTCATCACCGGCCCGCCGCTCTATTACCGGGATACAAGCATCGAAGTGCCGCACAACCTGTTCGCCGTGCCGGGCGCCGTATGGGAGCGCGCCGAGGCGGCAGGCGTCAACCGCCCGCGTCCGAATCTGGGCGGGATGCGCTTCTCTGCCGAGCCGCCGTCCGGCCCACCCGCTCACACGATCACCATCGACTACGGCGCGGACCTGGTGGAATGGACTTACGACCCGGCCACCGGGCGCTATGCGCGGCACGTCGACGGCGTGCCACACACCGACGCCAACAACGGCGAGCAGGTCACCGCGGCGAACGTCGTCATCCTCTACGCGCATCACCAGCCCGACCTGAGCATCGTCGAAAGCGAGTGGCAGGGGCAGCGGAGCTTCTCGATCGAGATCCAGATCTGGACGCTGGGGCCGGTGATTATCATCCGCGATGGCGTGCAGCTACGCGGCTATTGGCACCGCTGGCAGGAAGAAGACATGCTGACCTTCTGGGCCGACGAAGAGCGATCGGTGCCGCTGACCCTCAAGCCGGGCAACACCTGGTTCGAAGTCGTCCCGCTGGATTTTGAGGCGCTCGCCATCGACTAGCGGCTGTTACGCCTCTCACCCCAAACCCCTCTCCCTCTTGCGACTCAGTCGCGGGGGGAGGGGCTTTGAGTGCCGCGCGCTCTCGTTCTCCCCGCACCGAGGGAGAAGAGGCCGGGGGGTTGAGGGGCCGCGCGGCGGGCAGGGCCGCTGGCCGGAACGCGCATCGCAGACTCTAGCGACGCAGACAGCACAACCGGGTAGAATCATGATCGGAGCGCCGGATCGATCCGGTGTGGCGCCCTATCGTTCACAAGACGTGCTAAAGATGACCATCTGATGGCTATCCCGCCGCTGCTCGCCTTCGTGATGATCGTCGCGCCGCTGTCGCAGAGCCTGTATTACGGCGCGATCATCAGCGGGCTGTGGAAAGATCCCCTGATGGCGCACTTCCGCGACTATGGCGCCGAACACCGCGTCTACCCGCTGTGTCGCTTCCTGGAATGGACCGGGCTGGCGGCGATCTCCGGCGGGCTGTTCTCCGGCGACGCCCTCGCCCCGTACAGCTACATCGGCGCGACCTTCGCCCCGCTCGCGTTCTTCGTCGTGGCAATCCTGGCGTTCATCGGCGATTTCATCGTGCGGCGCCATCCGGACCTGCGCGAGGCGTTGCCGCGCTGGTATTTCGAGCTGCTGCGCAACGCGACCCGCCAAGAGCGGCGCTTCATCGGGTTCGCCTGGCTGCGCATCCCGCGCCGGATGCGCTGGCGCCTCAACGGCGATCAGGCGGCGTTCCGCACCTGGGCGGATACCGTACGCATCACCGTGATCTACGGCGCATACGATCCGAACAACCCCTGGACGATGTGGGGATAACCGGGTAGGGGCCTTGCTTGCCCTGCCCGATCCGGTGTGCAGGTCCTCAAGTGGATCACGCCGCGCCGCTACGGTGGATACAAGATGGCGCGGCCATTGATGCGCACGTTCCGCTCCGCACCATCGACCACGATCGTGACGCGGGCGGCCTCTTCGATCTGATCGCGCGTGACCCAGCGCGCGCCGCTCTCCGGGGGAGCGGCCAGCAGCGCGCCGAGGACGGCGTCGTTGGCAAACGTCACACCGAAAATCTCAAGGAAATAGTGTGTGAAGACGCCGCTCTGACCACCCCGCGCGGTGACGGCATCCTCTTCCACCGTCCATAGATGCTGCCAGACGACGTCTTCGGGCGCCAGCGCGTCGAGCAGATGTGTCTCGTCGACCAGCTCTTCGTACAGCTCGCGGAAGGGAGACCGCTCGCGGTCCTGCCCAGAATAGAACCATTCGCGGAAGGCAGGCAGCTTATCGCGCGGCAAAGTCAGCCGTAGGTCGTCGTTCTGCGGGGTTTCGAGGACGGCGGCGAACGAGGCCAGGCGGTCGTAGCGGGTGATCGTCAGCGCCCCGCCAATCGGCGACAGGACGTAGATCCCGCGCTGGCGACGATTCGCGTTGAGCAGCAGCAAGAACCAGCCCTCGTGCTCAATGCGGCATAGGCTGGCGCAGCTCACGCGAATGCGATCGGTCATGGGAGCGTTCCCCTTACCCGGCGCGAGCCGGAGCAGTCATCTGCTCAGATTCTGGCGCGCCCCACGCAAAAAGACAACCGGCCTTGCCAGCCGCGCCGACGACGAGTAAGCTTAGACTTCGATGTTCTGCCGTGGATTCGCTAAGGAAGCAGGTGCCGGCCGCTCCGGAACTCGCCCGGCATCAGGTCGCATAGTGTCTGCCAAAACCACACCACCCGCCATCGCACGCCGCAACACGCGCTTGACTATCCTCAACGGAGCTTTGATGATCGGGACGACGAACAGCGTCGCCAGTCCCGATCTGGTGCTAACCGCCTTCGCCGCCTATCTGACCACGAACCCGCTGATCCTGGGACTGATCGCGCCGTTGCAGAGCGCGACCTGGTCGCTGCCGCAGGTCTGGACGATTGGCTGGCTGCGGCGCACGCGCCGCGCGCTGCCGCTCTATCACTGGTCGGCAGTGCTACGCATGATAAGCTGGGTCGTGCTGATAGTCGTCGTGTTCCTGTCGCGCAGCACCCCGCTGCTGCTGGTGACGCTGATGCTGTTCGTGGTGGTCGGCGGCCTGGCGGCGGGGGTGACCGGCCTGCCGTTCATCGAGGTGGTCGCCAAGATCATCCCGGCCCGCCAGCGCGGGCTGGTCTTCGGCTGGCGCGGGGCGCTGGGCGGCGTGCTGGCGATCGCCGGCGCGCCGGTCGTGCTCTATTTCACCGGCCCGGACGCACGCTTCGACTTCCCGACCAATTACGCGCTGCTGTTTGTGGTAGCGGGCGTCACGCAGATGCTTGGCTTTTTTGCCTTCTCGCTGGTCAAAGAGCCGCCTTCGGAGCCAACCGACGATCACCCGCGCCTGTCGCTGAAGCTGATCCGCACCATCTGGCGCGGTGACCGCAACTACCGGCATTACGTGCGAGGGCGCACGCTTTTTGAGCTATCCAGCATGGCGAATGGGCTGATCATCGTTTACGCCAGCCAGCGGCTCGGTGTGCGGCTGGAGTTGGCGGGCATGTACCTGCTGGTCAGCTCGATCTTGCGCCCGGTGTTCAGCGTGGCGGCGGGCCGGGTGAGCGTGCGCATCGGCAACCGCCTGCCGGTTTCGTTCGGGATGCTGGCGCAGGCGGCCGGCTGGGTGATGCTGCTGCTGGCACTGCCGCTTGGCGTGCGCGACCGGGCCGCGGAATACTACATGATCCCGGTCTACGCCCTGACCGCGATCCAGAAAGGGCTGATCTTCTCTAACCTCATGGCGCTGGGGCTGAACGTCACGCCCGAAGATGAGCGGCCGCTCTATATGGGCGCGCTCAACACCTGGATCGGCGTCGTCAGCATCGCGGGCGCGTTGAATGGGGTCATCGCCAAAACGATCGGGTTCGAGGCGCTGTTCGCGCTAACCACGGTGCTCTCCATCCTCAGCGCGTGGCAATTCATGACCCTGCATGAGCGACTAGACGACGAGCCGGCCGCATGACCGCCCTGCAGACTCCGCACCAGCGCACCGCGTGGATCGCGCTCAGCCTAATCCCCAAGATGGGACGCCGCACCATCAAGCGCCTGATCGCGGCGTTCGGCTCGCTAGACGATGTGTTCGCAGCCGACGAGGCTGCCCTGTGCGCCGTGCCACGTGTCGGCGCCAAGACCGCCGCCGCCATTCGCAGCGCCGATCTGCCCGCGCTTGAGGCGGCGTTAGCCGCCTGGCAGGCAGAAGGGATCCGGGCGCTGCTGCCGCACGATGCCGCGTTCCCCGCGCGGCTGCGCGCCCTGGACGACGGCCCCGCCGTGTTGTTCTGGCGCGGCGCGGCGCTGCCCGATGCGGTCACCCCCGCGGCGGCGATTGTCGGCACACGATCTCCCACCCTCGCTGCCTGCCGGCTGGCGGGCGCGCTGGCGGAGAGCCTGGCGCGCGACGGCTGGACGATCATCAGCGGGCTAGCGCTCGGCATCGACACGGCGGCGCATCAAGGCGCGCTGCGAGCGGGCGGGCTGACGGCGGCCGTCCTGGGCAGCGGATTGCGCAGAATCTACCCTCCGGCGAACGCCGCGCTGGCCGAACACATCGCCGCGCGTGGGGCGCTGCTGGCGGAAGTGCATCCTGCCGCCGGGCCAAGCAGCGGGGCGCTGGTGGCGCGCAACCGTTTGATCGGCGGGCTGAGCGACGTTGTGATCGTGGTCGAAGCGGGAACCGACAGCGGCAGCCTGTACGCTGCGCGCTTCGCCAGCCGCTACGGGCGCCCGGTGTTCGCCGTCGAGGGTATGGCCGCCGGCAACCAGCGCCTGTACAGCGAAGGCGCGCACCTGCTTCCGGCCGATCCGGCCCAATGGCCGGAGCGCCTGCACCCGTTCAGGCAGGCAGACGGCCCGGAATGACGGCCCATGTGCCGGAATCCGGCGAAATACCTGCCGAATCTCGTGCGCGCGCGGCTTGCACCCCCTGAGAAATTCGCATAGAATGACAGTATGTTTGAAACAAGTTTGGGTAAGGTATGTGAAAAATGTGTGAATTCAGGAGTGAGAAGGCGCGGCGGTAGGGACAAGCGAACACGCGTTTCAATGTGACGGGTTAGAACACCGGTATAATGCGGATAGGCAAGCGCTGTTTCTAAACGGTGGAGGTTTCGCATCGATCTCACATCGCTTTCCGGTGGCGCAGCTATCTGCCCGCCGCACGAACTTCCACCCTCATTCATCCCGGGCGCAAGGTTAGGAGTGCGTGATCATGACGCGCGATATCCATCGAGCACCGAGCCGATTAGCATCGTCTCGACCTGAGTCCCGTTGGAAGACTCATTCCACGCTGCCATCCGATCAGCACCCTCT
>DYEN01000515.1 GCA_020725705.1 Anaerolinea sp. | reverse complement strand
TGGCGGAATTGGCAGACGCGCTACGTTCAGGGCGTAGTTCCCATTAGGGAGTGTGGGTTCGACTCCCACCTTCGGCACCAGGAAACCCAGGTCGCACGGCCTGGGTTTTTTGATTGCTCGCACCCCCCGCTTGTGGTACGTTTGAGACACGTGTAGCGAGGAAAGATGCCGGGCAACCGCTGATGACGCAGCCATGATGGATTACGACCTCGAACCCGACGACAGCGCGGAAGCCGGGTCTCCCACTCCGCCTCGTCGGCCTCGCCAGCAGCTTTCGAGCATGCAGATCGTCTTTGCGGCGATCCTGTCGATCGGCCTGTTGCTGGTCATTAACCTCAGCGGGCGCATCGCGCGTGGCCAGCAGATGGACGCCGAGCGCGCGCGCCTGCAAGCCACCATCGATGTGCTCGAGACGCAGCAACTTGCGCTGCGCAAAGAGCGCGACTATGCCGAGTCGGACGCCAAGGTCGAGCAGTGGGCACACAGCGAAGGCAAGATGGTACGCGAGGGTGAAGTTCTCGTCATCCCGATTCCGGGCCGCGAGCCTGAGATCACGCCAACCCCGACGCCATCCATCGCCCTTGCCCGCAGCAGCGCGACGGAATCCCAGCAATCCCCGTGGCGCCTGTGGTGGCAGCTTTTCTTCGAAGGCGATCCTCCCTTCTAAGCGTGTTGCGAGGTGACGCATGGCCGTTCTGAATACCTTCTCGATAGTCGCCTGCGATCTCGATGAACCGGCCTGGGGCGTCGCGGTCGCCAGCAAGTTCCTGGCTGCCGGCGCGCTCGTTCCCTGGGCGCAGGCCGGGGTGGGTGCGATCGCGACGCAGGCGCTGGCACGCGTGAGCTTTGGTCCGGATGGGCTGAACCTGCTGGCGCAGGGCATGGGCGCGCAGGAAGTGCTCGATCGCCTGCTCGAGCACGACGAAGGCCGCGATCACCGGCAGGTCGGCTGCGTGGACGCGCGCGGCGGCTCGGCTGCTTATACCGGCTCGGCGTGCCTGGCGTGGGCCGGACACCGCACCGGCCCCGGCTATGCCTGCCAGGGGAATATCCTGACCGGCCCTGAGACGCTCGACGCCATGGCCGCCGCCTTCGAACAGACACCAGGCGACCTCGCCGCGCGCTTGCTGGCGGCCCTGCGCGCAGGCGATCAGGCCGGCGGCGACCGGCGCGGAAAACAGTCGGCGGCGTTGCTGGTCGTCAAACCGGGCGGCGGGTACGGCGGCGACACCGACCGCTATATCGATCTGCGCGTCGACGACGATCCCGACCCGGTCGCACGCCTGGCCGGTCTGCTGGACCTGCATCGCCTCTATTTCGGGCACACGCCGGAGTCCGAACATATCCCGATTGACGCGCAGTTGGCCCGCGAGTTGCAGGCCATGCTGGCGCACCATGGCTACTATGCAGGGCCGATCACCGGCCAGTGGGACACAGCGAGCATCGAGGCGTTCGCCGCATTCGTCGGCACAGAGAACCTTGAAGAACGTTGGACGCCGGCCGCGCCCCATCGACTTGATCCGGTTGTGCTGCGCTTCATCCGCGAGCGTTTCTAAATGTCTGCCCCAGCCAACCCCCAGCCGCCAGCGATCCTGATCGGAACGCCGCCCTGGTCGGATGAAGCCGCGCGCCTGCTCCACGAAGCCGGACTGTCCCTGCAGCACGTGCGCGAGCGCGGCAAGTACCTGAGCCGCCTGGTAGCCGCGCATCCCGCGCTGGTGCTGGTGGACGGCGGCGCGAACGATTGGGCGTGGTGGGTCACAGCGCCGAAAGTCCGCCAGGAGACGCGCCGTATTCCGCTGGTGGTTGTGGGACCCGACCCGGATCAAGCTGCGGCGGCGCTACGCGCAGGAGCCGATGCGTTCCTGGCTGCCCAGGAGCTTGCGGCCCGCCTGCCCGACGTGATCCGCGAGATGGCCCGGCTACCCGATCCGGCCCGGCGGGCGTGGCTACTGGACCAGTGCAGCGAACCGATGCCACCGCCTGGGCTTGAAGGCATCGCGCGCTTTAATGCCGGCGAGTTCTACGCGCAGCACGACCTTTTCGAGGCGCTATGGGTCGCCGAACCCGGCCCGGTACGCGATCTATATCGCGCCATTCTACAGGTCGGCGTGGCATACCACCACATCACCCGCGGCAATCCACACGGCGCGTTGAAAATGTTGCGCCGCAGCGCGCAGTGGTTCGCGGCTCTGCCCGATACCTGCCGCGGCGTGGATGTGCGGCAACTCCGCGTCGATGCCGCCGTCGTCGAGGCCGCGCTGCAGGCTATGCTCGACGCCGGGCGCTCGGAGTTCGACACCTCGCTGCTGGCGCCCATCCGCTTCGCAGACGACGGTAGCTGACCGCTCGCCTACGCCCGGCTGCCGGTCGGACACCGCCTCGGTGTCGGACCGCCTGATTCGCACAAATGTGTCTATAATGTGGATGCACATCAGAACCCAATCATCGAGGCAGCCATGCAGCGTGCATCCCGCAAGTCCCACCGTCCCATCCCACAGCGCCAACCGGCCCACCGGCAGCCCGCCCGGATGCGGGCACGCGCGCGCGTTCAGAAGTGGCAGCCGGTTGCTGCCCGGCAGGACGCACCTGCTGCGCCCCCGGCGCAGCGCGCGCCCTCGCGCCCCAGGCCGGTGCTGCGCGCAAGGGGCGTTCTGGCCATCGCGCTGGTCGGCACACTGGCGCTGACGACCGTCTGCCTCATGGCCCTGGTCGTGGCCGGAGCAGTGATATATGGCGGCGGCAAGATCCTGCCCGGTGTGCAGATGGCCGGCGTCGCGCTGGGCGGCATGACCGAGCCGGAAGCGGCACAGGCGCTCGCCGCCGCGTGGACTGGCAGCGGCGTGCTTTTACGTGATGGCGAGCGGGTGTGGTCCGCCGATCCTGCCGCGCTGGGAATCACGCTCGATCCCGGCGCGTCGGCAGCAGCCGCCCGGTCCTGGGGCCGGTCGGTGGGCGGGCCGTCGGCAGCGTTCCGGGCAGTGCTTGGCAACGTGGCGCTGTCGCCGGTGCTGCGTGTTGACTGGACGCGCCTCGGTGACTACCTGCGCGAAGCCAAGAGCAGCATCGATGTCCCTGCCAAAAACGCCGGAGTGCGTCTGGTTAATGGCCGCGCCGAACCGACGCCTGCCGAGCCAGGGCGCGCGCTCGACATTCCCGCCACGCTCGCCCGCCTGCAGCGCGATCCGGGCGCAGAACTGGCCGATGGTTCGCTGGAGTTGGTGATGGCGCAGACCGCTCCGGCGATTACGGACGCCTCGGCGCTGGTCGCTCAGGCTCAGGCTCTTCTGGCGTCGCCCTTTACGCTGCGCGCCTACGATCCGATCCGCGACGAATGGGCCACCTGGACCGCACCGCCCGAAGTCTGGGCCAATTGGATCACCGCGGCCGGCGATCCGGACAGCCCCACCGGGCTGGCCCTGGCACTCGAAGGTGAGGGACCGTCCGCCTTCGTCGAAGCGCAGGCGCGGTTTGGCGACGAACGCTACATCAAACCTGATGAAGCCCTCGCCGCGATGCAGGCCGCCATCCGCTCCAACCGCACCGATGCCACGATCCGGGTGTGGCACAACCCGACGACCTACACCGTGAGCGCGGGCCAGACCCTGGCACAGATCGGCGAAGAAGTGGGGATCCCCTATCCCTACATCCAGGCGGCCAACCCCGGCCTTAACGCCAACGCGCTCAGCGCCGGGCAAACGCTGACCCTGCCGTCACGCGATGTGCTGGTGCCGCTCGAGCCGGTGCCGCACAAGCGCATCATCATCAGCCGCAGCCAGCAGCGGATGTGGGCATACGAAAACGGCCAGGTGGTGTTCGACTGGCCCGTCTCGACCGGCATCGCCAGCAGCCCCACCGCACCGGGGGTGTTCCAGGTCCAGTCGCACGAGATCAACGCCTACGCCGAGCAGTGGAACCTCTACATGCCCCATTTCGTCGGCTTTTACCACCCAGGCCCCAATGTCGAGGTCATGAACGGGTTTCACGGGTTCCCCACCTCGGCCAGCGGCGGGTACCTGCTGTGGACCAACAACCTGGGCCGCCCGGCGACCTACGGCTGTATCCTGCTCAGCCTGGAAAACGCCGCAACGCTCTATAACTGGGCAGAAGAAGGGGTTGTCGTCGAAGTGCGCCGCTAAGCATGCCCCCCTCAGAGAATGGCGGAGTGTCAGTATTCGGGAGCGTGGAGAACATCCGCCTCGGTCAGTGGCCAGTAACGCAGGCGGGCGACACCCTGGATGGCGCTCGCCTTGACCGGGCCGAACGAATGGCTGTCCAGGCTGTGCATACGGTTGTCGCCCAGTACAAAATACTCGTCCTTATCGAGATACCACGAGCCTTCGCACGAACGGTAGGTGCAGAACTCGGCGACGTAGGGTTCGTTCAGCGCCTCGCCGTTAATGTAAACCCGGCCGCTCCGGATTTCTACATGCTCGCCCGGCAGGCCGATCACGCGCTTGATCAGCAGTTCGTCCGAATTCGTCGGAGAATTCAGCACCACCACATCGCCCCGCGCCGGCCCGCCCAGCACCATCGTGATGCGGTCCACGATCACGCGCTGGCTGGAATGGAAATTCGGCTCCATGCTCGCACCATCCACCATGTAGCGCGGCAAAAACACATCCATCCCCACGCGCATGAACACGATGATCAGCGCGAGCTGGAATAGCTCCTTCAACCACACCCGCCACCGCTTACGGCGCGGCTCGCCAAACGACTCCTCGCCATAGAAGCTGCGGTTTAGGTCCGGATATCCCTCGTCCATCAACGTCGCACTGCGCTCCGATGTCCTGCGTCTCTACCGAAACTATACGCGATTATTGTAGCGCGGGGCTGCACGCGCACGCAGATTTTACACAACTTTTACGCTCTTCCGCACGCCGCGCTGTGTGGGAGCAATAAATGGGCCGCGGTATACTGGCGTACCGGCCCTACCAGATCACAAGCGAGTAGAAACACGTGCTGCACACCACGCCCTGGCTTTCGAACTCTGCCCGTCGTGGCCGGGTCGTTCCCCACGCCGTCCTGTTTGGAATGACGCTTCTCGCCCTGGCCGCCGTGCTCCGGCTGCGCGGATACGATTTTGCCCTGCCCTACCTCGATCACCCCGACGAGCCGAACTTCGTGCTGACCGCGCTGTGGTGGCGGGGCGAGCTACGGGTCTTTCAGAACCCCGGCTACCCGCCAGGCTATATCTGGCTTCAGATGGCCATCCAGGCCGTGATGGATGCCTTTGGCAACCCGGCCATTCCCGATTACGTCCGCGTGCTACGCCTTTGGTCGATTGCAGCCGGTCTTGGCACGACTGCCATCATTGCCCGCACCGCCTGGCGCCTGGGCGGCTGGACGGCGGCCTTCCTCGCCGGAGCGATATGGGCTGCCGCACCCGAAATCGTCGAGGGTAGCCTCTACGCCACGCCCGATCCCTTTGTTTACCTACTGGTTAGCGCCAGCACGCTGCTGGCCGTCGAAGCCATCGCGCAACCTAGCCGGTCGGTCTGGGCATTGTGGAGCGTGCTGGTCGCGCTGGCGGCCACGCTCGTCAAGTATCCGGCTGTGCCGGCCATCGTCCCCGGCGCGATCGCTGCGCTGGTCGTGTTGAGCCGGGACCGGCGGCTTGGCTGGTCCCTCTTGCTGCTCCAGGCCGCCTGCGTTGCCGTCGTGGGCGCATGGCTGGTAGGGGTCTACGGCATCGTCAACTACAACGAAGGCGCCACCTTCCAATCGCAGGGGTTGGAGCGCGCCACGTCGCCCGATCTCGTGCGCCAGAATCTGGCGCTGGTCTTTTATCCGCTGGCGCGCGCCAGCTGGACTTTCGCAGGTTGGGGGATTGCGGTCGCCGGGACGGTCCTGGCGCTGGCGGTCCGGCGCCGGAGGCCCAAACGCGCGCCGCATCCGGGCGCGCTGGCCGCGCTGTGGGCGGTGATGGTACTCATTCCCTGGAGCGCTACATCCTTCCGCGCCGGGAATATCCAGGCGATACGCGACATCCTTCCCGGCACGACCGCTGCCGTCGTGTTGTGGTCGGCAAGCGTGGTGCTCATCGGGCGGGTTACTGCATCGCTGCTGCGCCGGATCGGTCTGCCCCGGCACGCTGCGCGCTACATGGCGATCGGTGGACCGGTCGCCGTGTTTCTTGTCACCTATCTGATCCCACAGCTTGTCATCGCGTGGCAAGAGTCAACCCTGCGCACCTACCCGGACACCCGCGCCGACCTCGCCACCTGGGCGGAGATCGCGCTCGATCCCGGCACCCTCGTTGTGACGGACGAGAATCACAAGACGTTCAACCGCTATTGGGGCGGCTATCTCGGCACGAAATGGTTTGATAGTTGGGTGGCGGACGACGTGACCGAATACACGCCGGGCGAGTGGCGGCGGCGCGGCATGTCGTACTTGGTCATGCCCTACGCCCAGGCCCTCGGGTTACAGCAGACCGACGCGGGGCGCGCCTATCTTGCGCACCTGTTCCCGCTGCGCGTCATGGCGCCGCACAAACAGCAGCGCGGCCCGGCTGTCATCGTCTTCCGCCTTTGGGAACCCGATCAGCGGGCCAACGCCGAGTTTGGCGGCCAGATCCGGCTGATCGGGTGGGATCAGCAACCGGCTGCACCACAACCGGGCAGCACGCTCTCACTGCGCTTCTACTGGCAGCCGGTCGTCCCCCCGCGCGACAATTACTCGGTCTTCCTGCATCTGACGCCATCGGAGGATCCCAGCCACGTGCTCGCCCAGGCAGATTTCACGCCGGTCAGCGAGGCGCGGCTGCCGCTAACCTGGCGCTACCCGGACGAAACGCTGGTCGGCCAAACGCGGCACCTGACCATCCCGGCCGATCTGCCGCCGGGAAGTTATGTCGCCCGCCTGGGGCTGTACAATTACGTCACTGGCGAGCGCCTGCCGGTAGACGGCAGCGACGGCAGCACGGATCACATCATCCTGTTTACCCTTGACCTGCGCGACGGCTGACCTGTAGGTTGAACTGTTTTCGGGTACAATCAATCCGGCAGGGCGGGCTGTCTCGCGCCGTGCCGACAACCATTTCGCCACAGAGTCATACGCAGAACCACGCGGGGGAGCATCCATGCACATCCTGGTCACGGGGGGCGCTGGGTATGTTGGGTCGGCCACAAGCGCCTATTTTCTCGCCGCCGGACACCGTGTCACCGTCTATGACAGCCTGGTCAAAGGGCACCGCGCCGCAGTGCCGCCGGAAGCCGGCTTCGTCCGGGGCGATCTGGCGGACCAGGGCGCGCTGGAAGTCCTGTTTCAGACTCACCGCTTCGACGCCGTCGCTCACTTTGCCGCGTTCATTGAAGCGGGCGAGTCTATGCAGCAGCCGGGGAAGTACTTCCGCAACAATGTCGCGTACACGAACAACCTGCTGGAAACCATGACCCGCTACGGCGTCAAAAAACTCATCTTTTCGTCGACCGCCGGCGTATACGCCAGCAAAGACGAGCCGCTATGCGAAGACGATCCGCTTGGCCCCGCCAACGTCTATGGGGAGACCAAGCTGATGATCGAAACCATGCTCCGGTGGTACAACCGCGTGACGGGCCTGCAGTACGCCGCGCTGCGCTATTTCAACGCGTGCGGCGCCATGCTGGCCCCGGACGGCACGCCCATTCGCGGCGAAGCACACGATCCGGAAACGCATCTGATCCCGTTGACGCTGCAAGTCCCGCTCGGCCAGCGCGAGGCGGTGACCATCTACGGGACGGACTACAACACGCCGGACGGCACCTGCATCCGCGACTATGTGCACGTCGAAGACCTGGCGTCCGCCCATGTGCTGGCCCTGGAAGCCCTCGCCAATGGCCGCGACCGCATGGTGTACAACCTGGGGAACGGGCGCGGCTACAGCGTGCGCGAGGTCATCGATGTGGCACGCGAGGTGACGGGTGTTGATTTCCCGGCGGTGGAAGCGGAACGACGGCCCGGCGACGCCGATCGCCTGGTCGCGTCGTCCGAGCGCATCAGCCGCGAGTTGGGGTGGGAGCCGCGCTATCCTGACCTGAAGCAGATCATTCGCTCGGCGTGGGCCTGGCATACCGCCTACCCGCACGGCTATGAACGCGACGAACCCGAACGCTGAGGCCCTCGAAGGCAAGCCGCTCCACATCGCGCTGAACGGCTGGTTCTGGGATCAGCCGCATACCGGCAGCGGCCAGTATCTGCGCCACCTGCTCGACGCGCTGCACCGCCTGGCGCCAGAACACCGGCTGACGCTCGTCATCCCGTCCCACATGCGCGTCCTCGATGCGCTTCCCGCCCTGGTGGATGTGCTGCCGGTTCAGGGCCGCTTCAGCGGGCATCTCGGCAAAGTATTGTTCGAGCAGCAGGCGTTCCCGAACGCGCTGAAACGGCTCCAACCCGATCTGGCGCACGTCCCATACTGGGCACCCCCGCTGCGCAGCCCGGTGCCGGTCGTCTGCACCGTGCTGGACGTGATCCCGCTGGTGCTGCCGGAATACCGCGCCGGTCTGCTCAGCCGCCTGTATACCAGCCTGGTCGCGGCAGCGACTAAAGGCGTCGCGGAGATCGTGACCATCTCGCAGGCGAGCAAAAACGACATCGTGATGCGGGTTGGCGTCCCTGCCGAGCGCGTTTCGGTCACCTACCTGGCCGCCGACCGGGCGTTTCACCCGGAAGGCTCGCGCGCCGAGCACGACGCGGTCCGCGCTCGCTACGGGCTGGATGACGTCGACGACTTTGTGCTCTATCTCGGCTCATACAACGCGCACAAGAACCTGCGCCTGCTGCTGGCCGCCTATACCTACGTGGTCCAGGGTGCCGGATCGGATGTGCCGCTCGTTCTGGCCGGTCACACACCGGCGAGGTGGGGCACGCGCCAGTGCCCCAACCTGCCGCGCTACATCGCGGAACTGGGCCTGGAGCAGCACGTGCGCTGGATCGGAGCGGTGGACGAAGTGGACAAACCCGCGCTGTACCGACTGGCGAGCGTCTTCGCCTTCCCCAGCCGTTACGAAGGTTTTGGCCTGGGGCCGCTCGAAGCAATGGCGAGCGGGACGCCGGTCGTTGCCTGCAACACGTCGTCGATCCCAGAAGTCACCGGCGACGCGGCTTATCTGGTGGATGTGACGGAGTCGAAAGCCATGGCGGGCGCGATTCTGGCGCTGTTGCTGGAGCCAGAACATGCCCGCCAGATCGCCAACCGGGGGCTGGCGCGCTCGCGCGAATTTTCCTGGCGCAAGACCGCCGAAGGCACCCTGGCCGCCTACCGGCGCGCCCTGGCCCGGATGCGCAACTGAGCGACCGCCCGGCCCACTCGCGCATCAAACTCGCAGTGTACCATCGCTTGACCGGCTTGTTTTTCTCATCCGGCTCTTATAAATTCTTTAGTAATCTGTAATCTTTGCCGACGATCATGATACAAGACGGGATGCTAAGTGGATTGGATGCAGAATGAGACGAAATACACTGCTTGGCGCAGCGGGTCTTGCGGCCCTAATCGCGCTCGGCGTGCTGGTCGTGTCGGGGGTGGACGTGCTGGCGCAGGGTGACAACGCGACGCCTGCGCCCGGCGACGGCAACCCCGGCGTGACATTCACCTGGGAAGGCACGGTTCGAGCGCCCGGCTTTCCATCCGGTGCGGAATGGATCAACGCCTCGGCGCCGATCAGCATGGACGATCTGCGCGGCAAGATCGTCATGCTCGATTTCTGGACCTATGGCTGCATCAATTGTATTCACATTATTCCGGACCTCAAGCGTCTGGAAGCAGAATATCCTGAAGAACTGATTGTCATCGGCGTTCATTCGGCCAAGTTCGACAGCGAGGGCGAGACGGACAACATCCGGCGGATCGTCCAGCGCTACGAGGTGGAGCATCCTGTCGTCAACGATCATGACTTCACCGTATGGAACGCCTACGGCGTGCGGGCCTGGCCGACGGTCGTTGTGATCGACCCGTTCGGTAAGGTGGTCGGCCAGCTTTCGGGCGAGCCGCTCTACGACCGTATCGCGCCGGTGATCGAGACGATGGCACGTGAATATCGCGCGGCCGGTGTGATCAATCCCGCTCCCCTGCCCCAATGGGCGCCGGAACTGGCGAAACTGACCGTTGGGCCGCTGCGCTTCCCCGGCAAAGTGCTGGCGGATGCGCCGGGCAACCGCCTGTTCATCAGCGACAGCAACCACAATCGCCTCATTGTCACCGATCTTGAGACATTCGAGGTGCTGGACGTGATCGGCAGCGGCGAGGCCGGGCTTCAGGATGGCAGCTTTGAGCAGGCACAGTTCTACCGGCCCCAGGGGTTGGCGCTGGTGGATGATGTCCTGTTTGTGGCCGACACCGAAAACCACGCCATTCGCGCCGTGAATCTGACTACCCGCAGCGTCTCGACCGTTGCAGGTACCGGCAAGCAAGTTTTCAACTTCGATCAGAGCGGCCCAGGGCCGGAGATGTCGCTCAATTCGCCGTGGGACCTGGTCGCCCATGAGGGCGTGCTGTATATCGCCATGGCCGGCCAGCACCAGTTGTGGACCTATGACCTCGCGACCGGGATCGCCGGACCGTTTGCCGGAAGTGGACGTGAAGCCCTACTCGACGGCACGCTTCGCCAGGCCGGGCTAAACCAGCCGAGCGGGATCGACACGGACGGCGCGCTGCTGTACGTCGCCGATTCAGAGGCCAGCGCCATCCGCACCGCCAGCCTTGCTCCGGATGGCGAACTGAGCACCATCGTGGGCACCGGCCTGTTCGATTTTGGTGACGTCGACGGCGTGGGCGACGAGGTCCGCCTGCAACACCCGCTGGGCGTCACTGTCGCCGATGACGGCTATCTGTATGTGGCCGACACCTACAACAACAAGATCAAGCGCATCGATCCGGCCACCCGCGAGAGCGTGACGTTTGCCGGCACAGGCGAGCCTGGCGCGGCAGACGGCGAAAACGCCCAGTTCTACGAGCCGGGTGGCATTGACTACGCGAACGGGAAGCTCTACGTGGCGGACACCAACAACCACGCCATCCGCGTGATCGATGTCGCCAGCCGGACCGTCAGCACGGTCGTCTTTCCGAACGCCACGCGCCTGATAGCCGACGCGGCTCTGAGTACCCTGCCCGATGCAGAGCCGGGCGCGCCGCCCATCTCCGCGCCTGAAAACGGCCTGCCGCTCATCTTCGGCAGCCCGGACGTCGACGACAATGTGATGCTGCCCGCTCAGACGGTCGGCGCGGGACAGGGAACCATCCGCGTGAACATCACCATGCCGGAAGGCTACAAGTTCAACAAGCTGGCTCCGTTCAGCGCCACATGGCGCGAGAACGCGCTGGTGAGCATCGCGCCGGACTGGCGGGAGTATCGCGCCGTCGAGCCGGTCATGCCGCTGGAGATCCCCGCCGAGTTTAGCGCCGGGCAGACCGAGCTTGAAGGCGACTTCGCGATTTACTGGTGCGAGGCGATCAACGAAACGCTGTGCTTCGTCAAACGAGCGCACCTGGTCGTCCCGTTGACGGTCGACCCGGCCAGTACGAACAACGTTGTCGAGATGGCCTACGGATTGGTGCCGCCGGTCATCAGCGACACATTCCAATAGACCGCCGGCGCGCCGCGTGACACACGGGAGCCTCGTCGCGAGCGCTCCCGTGTGTTGTCAGGCGAGGCACAGTGCTAGCGTGGCGTTTGCGTCGAGATCGGCTCGGCGATCACCACCAGCCGCCCGAGATAGGTCGCCGCCTCGGTATCCCAGTCTGTACAGGTGATCAGCGTCAGGCGCGGCCGGCCGTCCTGGCGGACGTAGTGGACATCTTCAGGCGCCGCTTCCTCAACCGAAACCACGCGGAAATAGGCCTGCCGGCTGCCGTCGCGCAGCAGCACCAGATCGCCGGGTTTCGCTTCAAAGAGGTGCTTAAACGGCCCCGGCGCGCCCGTTGCCGTCTCCACGTGTCCTGCCAGGACAATGTTGCCGCCCGGATCATCGAGCCAGCTCGTGCCGGCCAGGTGCCCGACCGAATCACCCAGATGCCGGGTTTCCCAGGTGCCCTTCGCGCGATCCGCCGGGATGATGGGCGCGCTCATCGACGCCCCGGGAAACACGATCAGACGCGGGGGAATGCTATGATCAACGGTGGGGGTGGGCAGTACGTCGCGAAACGACAGCCCGTTCGAGCCATCCACCGGGCCATCACCGACGGGCGAGACAAACACGCCCGACAGGCGCCAGACCGCTAGGGCCAGCACGAGGACTTCGACACCCAGCATGAGCGCAGTACGGCGCGAGGGCCAGCGCCGGCGTTGATACGGCAGATCCATCCGGTCAGCTCCCAGAAAGCCTGGCAGCGATTATAGCATGGCGCCGCCGCGCGCGGGATCGACCGCCGCACCCGGCGCCGTCAACCCGGCTTCTGGCGCTCGGTGATGGCGCTCAGCTTTTCGTAGAGCGGCTGAAGCTGTCGGTACATCCGGCGGTACACCTGTTCATACAGCTCGTTGTAGATCGCGTGCGTGGCCGGATCCGGCTCGAACATGCGGCCAATGCGCGTCATCTCGCGCGTGGCTGTGGCGAAGTCGCTGTGCAGCCCCAGCCCGACCGCGGCGTCGATCGCCGCGCCCAGGCCGGATGTCTCGTACGTGTGCGGGCGTGCCGTCGGCAGGCCGAAGACGTCCGCCGTCACCTGGAGCGCCGCGTCGCTCTGCGACCCGCCCCCCGAAACGCGCAACTCCGTGACGGGTACTTTGCTGC
>DYEN01000514.1 GCA_020725705.1 Anaerolinea sp. | reverse complement strand
TTCCTCAAGCGCGCTGCCCTCGCGCGGGTAGGCGTCCGCGTGGAACTGCGATCCGTCATCCAGCCGGACGGCGGCCAGCCAGTGTTCGTGCGCGCCCGCGTCGTCGGGATGCTCAAAGCGGTAGACGGCCAGCGCGCGCCCCTCGACCGTGGTCTGCTCGACTGCCGACGGATCAAACCGCAGCCCCTCGTCCTCGTACAGCGAGCGCCACAAAGACTCCAGGCCGCCTGCCAGATCGTCCGGCGCGATGCCGTCCGCAGCCAGGTCATCCGCCAGGGTGTAGTAGGGGTCGACGTAGGTGACGTCGCTGTATAGATAGATAAAGCCGTCATCATCTGTGATTGACCAGGCGGACGGATAGGCAAAGCGCACGCCATCGCCCTCAAACGTGAAAACTGCATCCAGCGGGGCATCGGGCGGGGTGAACACCGGCGGAGCGATGCGCGCCGACGCGAGGATCCCCAGCGCGGCGTCCCGTTCATGCAGCACAGCCTCTTCAATCGGGTAGACGTAAGCCGTCAGGACCGACCCGTCATCCAGCACCACGCCGGCCAGCAGGGTTTCGTAGGCGCCCATCTCGTCTTCGAGGGCGAAGGCGGCGCTGAAAAGGGTGCGCCCCTGCACGGTCTCGATCTCGACTTGCGCCGGGTCCAGGGCCAGGTTCAGGCGCCCGGCGACGACTCCCAGCACGCCGACGACGTCGCCTGGCGGCAGGCCCAGATCAGGCAGCTCGTCGGCGAAGTACCAGCGCGGCTCAAAGACCGTTGCGGCGCTCTCCAGCGTCAGGAACGCGTCTTCGTCCAGATAGTCGGCCCAGCCCGGCGGTACATCGACCATAATGCGCGTCTCGAAGAACTCGAACGCCCGCGTCTCATCCGGTGCCGCCTGTTCCTCGTCCAGTGGCGCGATCTCCACTGCGGCCACGATCCGCAGCGCGTCAAGCAGGTCCGCTTCCGGCACGCTCGGCCCATGCAGCGGATAGATCTCCGCCACAAAAAACGAGCCGTCCGGCGCCTCGACCGCGGCCATCACCACCGTGTACGGACCCTGTTCGTCGCGGTCATCGTAGCTATAGAGCGTCAGCACGCGCCCCTCAACCACCTCGCGCCGCAGCGCCGCCCGGTCGAACACCACCGACTCATCGGTCGGAAAGAAGCTGTATTCAAGCGCGCTGGCGGCGTCGCCGGGGAGGATGCCCAGCGCGTCGAAATGCTCCGGGAAATACCAGCCCGGCGCCAGGTCGACCTCACCGGTGGTCAGGAGCACGGCACCCTCTGGATCGCGCTCGATCTGCCAGCCGGACGGGTAGTGGAGCGTGATCCCGGCGGACTCGATCACGTAGGTTTGATCCAGGTCGCCATCCTGCGCGGCAGCCGCGCCGCCCGGCCAGGCAAGCAGTGCCAGTAAAACGAGAAGGCGCATTATCTTGAGCATGGGGGGTCGTTCTCCTTGTGGGCGCCGGTGTCTTCTGCGCGCCGGCTGCGCGCCGACTGCGCGTCCCTCTTGTCTGCACTGCCATTATAGAAGCACCCCATGCGCCGGGCAATCGACCTGCACACTTAGCGCGAATGGCCGGGCTTCTGTACACTAGGCACGGTTCGAGCGTTTGCGTTATGACGAGGTAGAGTCGTGTTCGATCCCAGCCAGCATCCTCACCGGCGGCTGAACCCGCTCACCAACGAGTGGACCCTGGTGTCGCCTCATCGCGCGCTGCGCCCCTGGCAGGGCCAGGTCGAAGAACTGCCGCCCGAAGTCCGCCCGGCGTACGATCCGGGCTGCTATCTGTGCCCCGGCAACGCGCGCGCAGGCGGCCAGGTCAACCCGCCCTATACCGGCACGTTCGTTTTCGACAACGACTTCCCTGCCTT
>DYEN01000513.1 GCA_020725705.1 Anaerolinea sp. | reverse complement strand
TCTGTCTTCGGGCATGTCTTATGAGATTCACACGAACAGTTTTGTGCACTTTGCACAGATTTGCCCCTCTCTGTTGGGCGATATCCCTTGCCATATTCACTAACCGTAGTATTAACCAATGCTCTACAGAAGAACCGCTGCGTCTGGCGCGCGGTGGGCGAGCGTCGTGGACAAGGCACCGGCGAGCGGTTATACTCGCCTCGCGCGGTCTGGGGCCCACGCGCTCCGGCAGACGCAACATGATCTCACGCGAGAGCGGTTATGTCTGAACACGAACATCACGACGAGACCCTGCCGCCGGAGCCGGATCCCCGGCCCGACGCGAGCAGCCCGATCGCCGAGCCACCGCCCGGCGAAGGTGACACTCAACCTCAGGCGCCGGCCACCGCCGCGCTCCCCGGCGTGCCAGGCGAGCTGCCGATCGCCTGGGACGACACGGCACCCCGGCCGCCGCACCCCACGCCACCCCCGCAGGCCACGCCCGCGCGGACGCTGTTGCTGCTTACGCTCATGGTCGGGATGCTGTGCATCTGCATGACGATGGTCGGGCTGGGCGCGGTCGCCGGATACCGTGACGGTTTGGCGACCAACGAAGCCAAGGCAACGCAGGCGGTGGCCACCGAGATCGCGCAGCAATACGCCGCCGGGATGGAGAATCTGGAGCAGGGTTTGTACGAGCTGGCAGTCGCGCGGTTCGAGTGGATCGTCGAAACGGTCCGGCCCCCGGCGCGCTATCTGGGCGACAGCGCGGCATGGCTGGAAATCGCGCGTACGGCGGCTGCCGTCACGCCGACCGCGACGCCCTCGCCAACCAGCGCCGTCACTGCCACGCCCACCCCCACACCGCAGCCCACGCGCACGCCGATCCCGACCGTGCCTACCGAGGCAACCGCCGCGCCGGACCCAACCAACCCGGCCTATCTCTATGACCAAGCGGCGCGCTCGATGCGGCTGGCCCGCTACGAAGACGCGATCGAGTGGCTGCGCTCGCTGCGCGCGCTCGACCCCAACCACCGCCCGGCCGAAACCCAGGCGATGTTGATGGAAGCGCTAACCCTGCAAGGGCGCATCTATCTGCGCGGCGCGAACGAGGACGGCACCGATCAACTGGCGCGCGGCGTGCTGCTGATCTACGAGGCAAACGAGCTGGGGACGGTCGAGCCGCAGAGTCTGCTGTACGAGGCGGATGTCGCCGAGCGTTACCTGAACGCGCGCAACGCGCTCAATGGCGGCCACTACGCCCAGGCCGTCGCCATTCTGGAGCAGCTTTGCGCCGAAGCGGAATCGACCTGCAACTGGAGCTATCGGGGTGTCAGCGTGCGCGAACTGCTCGAGCGCGCGCGGGCCGGTTCCTGAACGGCACCGGGTCGGCTGCACACCCGGCGACCGCCCCCGGATCTTGCCTCTGCTCGATGGGCAGGCGACTGCCGCGCTCAGCGCTCGCCGTGCACGTCGCCCAGCACCTCACCGACGATTGCCAGAAAGTCATGCGGCATAATCGGCTTGGCGATCCAGAAGTCGATCCCGAGCTCCTCGACTTCGGGCACGAGATTCGGGCGCGCCGTCAGAATGATGACCTTCATGGCGCTGAGCCGGGGCACGCGCCGCACGTGGCGCAGCACATCGATCCCCGAGACGAC
>DYEN01000512.1 GCA_020725705.1 Anaerolinea sp. | reverse complement strand
GCTGTCTTTAGCTGCTTCTCGCCGTCCTTAGCTGCTTTTCGCTGCCTTTCGCTGCTTTTAGCTGTCTTTCGCTGTCTCTGGCTACTGTTCGCTACAAGGAGCAAACACACATGGCAAAAGTCGGCTATATCGGCCTGGGGATCATGGGTGCGTCGATGGCGCGCAACCTGATGAAAGCCGGGCACACGCTGGTCGTGCACAACCGCAGCCGCGCGATCGTCGACAGGCTGGCAGCAGAAGGAGCCATCCCCGCATTTTCCCCGCGCGAAGTGGCCGAGCAAGTCGAGTTCGTCTGCACCAACCTGCCGGATTCACCGGATGTTGAGCAGGTCGTCCTGGGGCCGGAAGGCATTATCGAGGGCGCGCATGACGGGCTGGTGTACATCGACAACAGCACCATCAAGCCCGAGACGGCGCGCGATCTGGCCGAACGGCTGGCGGAGCGCGGCGTCCCCGCTCTCGACGCGCCGGTGAGCGGTGGGGACATCGGAGCGCGGGATGGCACGCTGACGATCATGGTCGGCGGGCCATACGACGCCTTCGAGCGCGCGCTGCCGCTGTTTGAGGCGATGGGCAGGACGGTCACCTGGATCGGCGAGAGCGGGGCGGGGCAGATCGCCAAAGTCGCCAACCAGATCATCGTCGCGGGTACGATGGTCGCTATGGCCGAAGCGCTGGTCCTGGTGCAGAAGGCGGGTGTCGATCCGGTGCGGGTGGTGCAGACGATCAGCCGGGGCGCGGCCCAGTGCTGGGCGCTCGACAACAAACCGCCCAAGCTGTTCAGGCGCGATCTGTCCCCCGGCTTCAAGGCGTATATGCAGGCCAAAGACCTGAAGATCGTGATGGATACAGGCCGCGCCCATCACGTTCCACTGCCGTTGACCGCGGTGGCGCACCAGCTTTACGAGGCGATGGTCGCCATGGGTAACGGCGAACTGGATAACAGCGCCGTGATCACCGTGCTGGAAGCGCTGGCCGGGGTGCAGGTCGGCAGCGAAGGGTAGGCGCCGGCGTCTGCCCCGGCTGCAACAGGGAAGCGCAAGGCGTTTGCGAAAGCAAAACAAAAGATTCCATAGCGCTGGGATTAAGCCTGGACACCCGCCCCGGCCCCGCTATAATACGTCGGGCCAAAATGACGGTAAGCGAGTGGGGATTTTGGGGTGGAGAGTCAATCTGAGACTGAACATTTTCTGCGCCTGGCGATTGCTCTGGCGAAGCAGGCGCGCGCCCAGGGCAATGAGCCGTTTGGCGCTGTGCTGGTGTATGACGGCATCGCCGTGCACCAGGCAACCGACCGGACGCTTGACCTGTGCGATCCGCTGATGCACGCCGAGATCGCCTGCATCAGCGAGTATTGCCGGGCTTCGCACCAGATCGCGCTGGAGAACTACACGCTCTACACAAGCTGCGAGCCATGTGAAATGTGCGCGGGCGCGATTCGCTCGGCGAAGATCTCGCGCGTGGTATTCAGCGTCTCGCAGGCGATGTTTGACCAGCTCCGTAGCGGTAGCCCCAACTGCGGCGGCACCCGGTTGTTGGTCGAGTCCGGCTCTCCGGTCGAGGTGATCGGGCCGCTGCTGCCGGAGGAAGGTCTGGCCGTGTTCCAGGACTACGTGTTTGAGTCCAAGCAGGCGCGCTATCACCGCCGCATGGCAGCCGGGGGACACCAGGACGCACCTGCCGGACCTGAGAATCCCGACCGGTAGAAGTACAGGCGCGGGTGTGTCTGACGGAATCGCAAACGGCGGGGGATATGTTCCCCGCCGTTTTTGCTGATTTCTTACGCTGTTTTTACGCGCTGCCGAGGCTCATCTTACACGGATGTGGTAAAAAATCTCGCGTTGCAAATGGAGCATGTCGAATCCGATGCGCTGCCGGCACAGCGTGTCATGTCGCGAGGAGACGGTCCATGGCGGAAGAAACTGTTGAGAACGCGCAAACCTATACCTTTCAGGCAGAAATCCAGCAGCTTCTGCGCATCCTGGTTCACTCCCTCTATACCCAGAAAGAAATCTTCCTGCGCGAGCTGATCTCGAACGCCTCGGATGCTTTGAACCGCGTCCAGTTCGAGATGCTGACCAATGCAGATGTGCTCGATCCCGAGGCCGAGCTGGGCATCTGGATCGCGGTGGATAAAGACGCACGCACGCTGACCATTACCGACACCGGGATCGGGATGGACCGCGACGAGCTGATCGACAACCTGGGAACCATCGCCCAGTCCGGCGCGGCGCGCTTCCTCAAGCGCCTTCAGGAAGAAGCGCCCGACTCAGCCAGGCAGATGACCGACCTGATCGGGCAATTTGGCGTCGGGTTCTATTCGGTTTTCATGGTGGCCGAGCGGGTGCGTGTGGTGTCGCGCTCGGCGCGACCGGATGCCACCGCCTGGGCCTGGACTTCGGACGGCAGCACCACCTACACGATTGAGCCGGCGGACAAGACCACGCGCGGAACTGAAATCACGGTGTTCTTGAAAGAAGACGCTGAGGAATTCCTGCGCCCGTACCGGCTGCGCGAGGTGATCAAGACGCACTCTGACTTCATCCCGTTCCCGATCCGGCTGGACGGCGAGATCGTCAACCAGCGCACGGCCATCTGGCGGCGGCCTGCCGGCGAGCTGAGCGAGGACGACTACCGCGCCTTCTACAACCAGTTGACGCTCGACTTTCAAGATCCGCTGCTGCATCTGCACATCGCCTCGGACGCGCCGGTCCAGTTCTACAGCCTGCTCTACGTCCCATCCCGGGCGAATCGTGGCATTCTTTCCGCGCGGACCGATCACGGGCTGAAGCTCTATGTGCGCAAGGTGCTCATCCAGCAGCACAACAAGGACTTCCTGCCTCACTACCTGCGCTTTGTGGATGGCGTAGTAGACTCGGAAGACCTGCCGCTCAACGTCGCCCGCGAGTCGATCCAGGCGACGCGCATGATCAAGCGCATCGGCGCGTCGATCAAGGGCAAGCTGCTCGGCGAGCTGGAGCATCTGGCCGAAACCGACCCGGCTCGCTATCTCGAGTTCTGGCGCGAGTTCGGCGTGTTTCTCAAAGAAGGCATCGCAACTGAGCCGGACGACGTCGAGCGCCTCGCCCCGTTGCTGCGCTTCCATTCCACGCTCAGCGATGGCGAGCAGCCGACCGTTTCGCTGCGCGATTATGTGGGGCGGATGGCGGACGACCAGAACGAGATCTACTACGTGCTGGCCGACGACCTCAAGTCTGCGGCCAGCAGCCCGCATCTGGACCCGTTCAAAGCGCGCGGGCTGGAAGTGCTCTACATGATCGACACGGTGGACAGCTTCATGCTGCTCAACCTGCGCGAGTTCGACGGGAAGCGCCTGCGCAATGTGGACGACGCCGGGCTGGAACTCCCGCAGCGCGAGCAGGCGGAGGCCGCAAGCGACCAGCCCGCCCTGGACGATGACGCCTTCGAGCAGGTGCGCAAGCGTTTTGCCGATGTGCTGGGCGAGCGCGTGCTGGAAGTGCGCGCCTCGCAGTTGCTGACCGAGAACCCGGTCCGCCTGGCCACGCCGGAAGGGCAGCTCGACCGCAATGTGCAGCGCGTCTATCGCCTGCTGGAGCGCGAGTATCACGTCCCGCAGCGTATTCTGGAACTAAACCGGCGCCACCCGCTGATCCGCAACCTGGCGGCCTGGATTCGCGAGGAACCGGACGCGCCGATCATCAACGAGGCGATCGAGCAGTTGTACGCCGGGGCGCTGCTGGTGGACGGGCTGCATCCCAACCCGGCCGAGATGGTGTCGCACATCCACACCTTCATCGAGCGTGCCACCCGTCGCAGCTAGTGCCCGGCCTGAGCGATATATAGTTTTCCTGTAAGATCGCGCCTAGTGTTACGGTGTTGTAAGTAAGGACACCGGGGACAGGCGCGTTGCGCTATCAACAGAGAGGGCGAACCCGGTCGGTGTGTCGCCTTTCAGGCGGCGCCAGACACGGGTTTCCCTCACGGTTTGATGTCCTTCCCCGAACTGCGGCGCGGCGCGGACTTCGCGCGAACCACCGTTCCGGTTTATAGTGGGGGGCGTCAATCCGAAACTGTTGCCGAACCGGAGTCTATGTCCGAAACCCCTGAACGCGAGCTGATCGCGCGCGCCAAACAGCGCGATCGCGAAGCCATCGCCGAGCTGTATCGCCGCTATGTGCAGGCTATAGCCCGGTATATCGCGTATCGGGTGACGGACGAGGCGACGGTCGAAGACCTGACCGCAGAAGTTTTTCTGCGCATGATTGAGGCACTGCCTCACTACCAGGTCACCGGCGCGCCTTTTGAAGCCTGGCTGTATCGCATCGCGGCGGCGCGCATTGCCGACTACTACCGTCAGACCGGCCGCTATCCGCAAGACGAGTTGAACGATGGACTGAGAACAGGCCATCCGGCGCTGGAAACGTCTATCGAACAGCGGGAAGAGATCGAGGCTCTGCGCGCGGCGTTGAGCAAGCTCTCGGTCGAGCACCAGACTATTCTCGTGCTGCGCTTCATCGAGCGCAAAAGCCACGACGAGGTGGCGCGTATCATCGGCAAAAGCCCGGAAGCCGTTGCCACAGCCCAGCATCGCGCCCTCAAGCAGTTGGCCCAACTTCTGGGGACGGACAAAGCCGACCGCCACTATCTGCGGGGAAACATGCATGATACCTGAATCCCCCAAACACTCTGACGATCTCCGGCGCCGTCTGGATCGGGCCGTCCCCCCCGGCACGCGCAACCTTCCGCCGCGTTCGCCGGATGATGACGATCCGCTGGTGGACGTGGCCCGCCGGCTGGCGCGCGCACCGCACGTCACGCTTTCCGAACAGGCTGTCGAGCGCATCGAAGCACGCCTGATGGCCGAACTGTCCGGGCTGTCCGGGCGCGCCGGGCACGGACAGCGCCACACCCACCCCATTGTCCGTGCCACGCGCTGGCTGGCGCTGGCGGCAGCGGCCTTTGCCGTGCTGGTGATGCTGGCCGGCGGCGCTGCGATCGCGTCCGCGGACAGCCTGCCCGGCGAGCCGCTCTACCCGGTCAAGCGGGCGGTGGAGCGGGTGCAGCTTGCCATCGCGGCGCAGGCCGACGAGCCGTCGCTGCGCGTCGATCTGGCCGCGCGGCGCGTGGACGAATTTGCCGCGCTGCTGGAGCGCGACGAGGTCTATCCGCGCGTGCTCGAAGAATCATCCGCCGAGCTGGAGCGCGCTCTGGAGCTGGTCGGTCCTGCGATTTCGGATCCGCTGCAAGAGCGCATCACGACTCTCGCGCTGGAGCAGGAAACGTTGAGCATCCAGGCGCAGACGCAGGCCGCCGCGACCGAAGCTGCACAGCTTGAAGCGGTGATCCAGCGCAGCCGCTCGATCCGCGCGCGCGTGGCCCAGCCCGGCGACCGGCCAGGCGGTTCCGGCGCGCGCCCGCCGGTCACGGTGACGGCTCCGCCCGTGCTCACGCCGTCGCCTACGGCCACGCTCACCGCGACGGCGACCCTGACGGCCAGCCCGACGCCTACCGCGACACCGACCCGGACATCCACACCCAGCCCGACGCCGACGGCCACGGCTACGCAGACGCCCACCCTGGCTCCGGTTCTCCCGGTTTTGCCCTCGCCGGTGCCCGATCTGCCTGTCCCGCCCGGAGGTGGCCCACCTGCTCCACGATCTGGCACGCCGACCCGCACGCCGCCCGGCTGGGGACCGACGCCGGGCCTGGGTGATAACCCGCCGGGGTTGGGTGGCGAGCATCCCGGTGTCGGGAACCAGGGGCGCCCTCCTCGTTCGGAGAAACCCGACAAGAAATAGCGCCGGTACCATACCTCAGACATATAGCACAGGGCCGGATCACGTGATCCGGCCCTGTTTCTCAGGTTGGTGCGAAACCGCCAGGCGCCTACTGGGCCGCCGGCGTGTAGTCAAGGAACCACTTGTAGTAGAGGTAGTCGAGGAAGCCGTCGGTCTTCATGCTGGCGATGGCTTCGTTGATCGGCTCGACCAGCTCGCTGCCTTTGGGGAAGATGAAGCCCATCTCGTCTTTGGAGATCGGGTCGCCCACCAGCTT
>DYEN01000511.1 GCA_020725705.1 Anaerolinea sp. | reverse complement strand
GGCGGTCTGCCCGAGGCCACACAGAGACGCTTCCGACATGGTCAAACCAACGTCTCGCAGCCGCTGGTCATCGCCGGGCAGAGGCTTATCCATACGCTCCACAATCTCCAGCTGGCGTTGTGTGCCAAGCTGGCAGGGGAAGCACTTCCCACAGCTCTCGTGCTGGAAGAAGCGTGCTAAGCGCCGCAGCACGTCTCGAAGATCGACGTGCTCGTTGAAGACCATCACCGCTCCGGACCCGAACGTGCCACCAATGGCCTGCAAGTCCTCAAAGGTCAACCGCACATCGATCTCATCGGGCTTGAGGAACGTTCCTGCTGCTCCCCCCATCAGGACGGCTTGAAGCGTCCCTGTGACGCCCCCGCAGTACTGCTCGATCAACGTACGCAGCGTCAGACCAGGCACGATCTCGTAAACCCCCGGACGCCGCACATGCCCGCTGACAGACACAAGTTTTGTGCCGCTGCTTTTCTCCGTCCCAAACCGCCGGAACCAGTCTGCTCCGTGGCGCACAATGCCCGGCACTGCGCACAAAGTTTCAACGTTATTGATGGCAGTCGGCTTGCCGAAAAGCCCCTGGCTGGTTGGAAAGGGCGGCTTCATGCGTGGGTAGCCGCGTTTTCCTTCAATGGCTTCAAACAGGGCGGTCTCTTCCCCGCAGATGTAAGCCCCTGCACTGCGCCGGAGTTCGATGTCGAAGGAAAACTCACTCCCCATAATCTGTTTGCCCAGCAGATTCGCGGCTTGGGCCTCGGCAAGCGCAGCTTGGAGCGTACGGTACGCTTCAGGGTATTCGCCGCGCACAAACAGGTATCCCTTCGACGCGCCGATGGCATACGCGCATAGGGCCATGCCTTCCAGCACAAGATGGGGACGTGTCTCGAGCAGCACCCGATCCTTGAACGTTCCAGGCTCGCTCTCGTCGGCATTACAGACGGCGTAATGCGGCTGTTCGCTCGCCTGCCGTGTAAATCTCCATTTCTGACCCGTGGGAAAAGCTGCCCCGCCACGGCCAACTAGACCCGACTTTTCGACCTCGCCGATGACGCGGTCGGGGCCGAGGTTCTGGATGGCATGCCGCAGCGCCGCATAGTCTCCGTACTCGCCCAACATCTGGCGGTGCTCGCCGGCAAGCAAGACGCGCGCTTCCCCACCGATGACGGTTGGGCGCGGGCCGGCATCACCGGCCAGAAGGCGATCGACATCCCCAACCGGTGCAACCGATCTGGCGTCCGCACCCCGCCGGCCGATCAGGGCGGCGGGCGCGTGTTCGCAAAGCCCCAGGCAGGAACTGCGCAGGATGGTATAGCTGCCGTCAGGGCTGGTCTCGCCTGGCCGGATCCGCAGCCGCGCACAGGCCGCTCTCAGCAGATCATCTCCACCCTTGAGTCCGCAGGCCGGATCGGTGCAGATGTGGATAATCTGCTGTCCGGTCGGCTCTCGATGAAACATCGAGTAAAAGCTGACGACGCCGTAAATCTCCGCTTCAGGGATCCGGAGCGCGCGTGAAATCGCCCGCACAGCAAGCGGAGAAATGTACCCGTAGGCAGTCTGTATCTCCCACAGGGCCGGAAGCAGCGCGTCGCGCTGGAGTTCGACGTACGGCGCAAGCAGTGCGTCCAGAGGAACCGTCGTATCAGGCATGAGTCCTATCCTCCGGCGGATAGGCTCGTTCGACCTTCACCGCACACACCTTATATTCGGGAACCTTGGCGATAGGATCCAGAGCGTTATTGGTCAGCACATTGCTCAACGCCTCTACGAAGTGGAACGTCATGAATACCAACCCGCGGCGTGGACGCTCGCAGACACGTGCCCGCACCGTAACCACACCGCGCCGCGACGAGATGCGTACCCAGTCGCCATCCGCGATGCCCAGCTCGGCGGCATCCAGCGTGTTGATTTCAGCCCGCTCTTCCGGTGCAAGAATGTTGAGTCCGCTGACGCGTCGCGTCATCGTACCTGTATGGTAGTGCTGAAGAATGCGCCCGGTGGTCAACATGAGCGGATATTCGTCGTCGGGCAGTTCGGCTGCCGGTTGGTGGTGTACCGGGTGAAAGCGCCCGCGCCCTTTGGGGAACTTGTCGACATGCAAAATCGGCGTTCCGCTGTGATCGCGGCTTGGGCAGGGCCACTGCAAGCCATCCCCCTCCAGCCGGTCATAATGGATGCCCCCGTAAGACGGATTGACCTGAGCGATTTCCTCCATAATTTCCGACGGACTTGTATAGTCCCAGCCGCTGGCACCCATGCGCTTGGCGAGCTGGCATAGAATTTGCCAATCGGCGCGGGCTTCACCCGGCGGATCGAATGCCTGGCGTACCCGTTGCACACGGCGCTCGGTGTTGGTAAAGGTCCCATCTTTCTCGGCAAAGGCCGCGGCGGGAAAAACAACATCGGCCAGCGCGGCGGTCTCGCTTAAGAAAATGTCTTGGACAATCAGAAGATCCAGCTTTTCCAGGCAATCCCGAACGTGGTTGGTGTTCGGGTCACTTACCATCGGATTCTCGCCCATGATGTACACTGCGCGGATCCGATGTTCCCCGGCTGCTTGAAGCAGCTCGCCCATGGTCAGGCCAGGCGTCGCGGGGGGCTGTTCGATACCGTAGAAGGCTGTCATTTTCTCGCGCACGATCGGGTCGGTTACCGGCTGATAACCGGGGTAGTAGTTCGGCAGCCCGCCCATGTCGCACGCCCCCTGGACATTATTCTGCCCACGGATCGGGTTCAGACCACCCCCACGGATACCCAGGTTCCCTGTGAGCAGCGCCAGGTTAGCGAGCGCCAGCACATTTTGATGCCCGACCGTGTGCTCGGTAATCCCCAGACAGTAGAAGATACTGGCCGGTCGCGCCCCACCGTAGATTCGCGCCGCCCGGATCAGATCGTCGACAGGCACCCCGGTGATCGCGCTTACCCGATCGGGCGTGTACTCGTCGATAACCGCCTTCCAAGCCTCAAAGTTCTCCGTCCGCTCGGTGATGAAAGCCGAGTCGTGGAGATTTTCGTTGAGAATGATATGGGCCAGTCCGTTGAGTAAAGCCAGATCGGTGCCCGCTTCGAGACGCAGATGTACGGCGGCGAAATCGACCAGTTCGATCCGGCGTGGATCGGCGACGATCAGGGCAGCGCCGTGCTGCCTGACCGCTTTTTTGATCTGCAAGCTCAGTACGGGGTGGGCTTCTGTCGTATTAGTCCCGATCGCCAGAATCGCTTTTGCCTCGACGATGTCAGCAATCGAGTTTGTCATTGCACCGCTGCCGAAGGCCTGCACGAGGCCTGATATCGTCGGGCTGTGTCAGAGGCGGGCGCAGTTATCGACGTTGTGTGTGCCGATCACCTGCCGCGCAAGCTTCTGCATCAGGTAATTTTCTTCGTTCGTACATCTGGCCCCGCACAAGACGCCAATGGAACCGGGTCCGCTTTCCGACTTGATGGCAGCCAGCCTGTCCGCGACAAAACCCAATGCTTCATCCCAACCCACCGGCACAAGCTGACCGTTGCGGCGTAGCAACGGTTTCGTCAGGCGATCAGGGTGCCACAGATAGTCGTGGCCAAAGCGCCCTTTGACGCACAGTTTCCCCTTATTGGGTTGGGCGTCAAACGGTGCGTCGACGCGATAAACCACGCCGCCTTTGGTGTGCAACTCGATCTGGCAGCCCACGCCACAGTAGGGACAGGTGGTGCGAACAACACGGTCAGGGGAGAAGGTGGGTGCATAAGCCATTTGGGCAATTCCTTATCTGAGTTCCTGGCCGGAAGACTGCTTATTTTTTTCGGGATAACCGCGTATCGCATGACAAATTCGCGGTGCAGCGCGCTCCGTACCGTATTGAAACCGATAGTTCGCGGGCTTGGTGCATCTGAGCGTCGATGCAGGCCGTTTCGAGGCGAAGCGCTGACGGCAAGTAATTGACTTGTACACTTCACAGCCAAAAAGCTTCAACCGGTTTCTGCCAGTTTCTGTCCAAATGTGGGCGATCTAAAAGTGTCAATTCTCACTGAATCCCTCTTCATCTTATACATCTTGCCGGCTTTGACCGGGGCGCGAGAGCAATGGAATACCTGTGCCCAACTTGGCTCAAGCATAAGCCGCTCGCCTGAGCCAGGCTACCAGTGAGGGCAAGTACACCCAACACGTGCCATGCCGCTCAGGCGCCACAGTTTCCACCCCGAACCGGAGCGCCGGGGATCGGGCCAACGGACGCCGCGATCTGGCGCGCCCCCTGGAAACCGGAGTACCGCTCGCTTAGAACTTCCTGTGCGGACAGGTCGGTCCACGACTCGCCTCGCAGCGCTAGGTAGGCTGCCAGAGCGATATAGGTATCTGAAAATGCGTAGGCGTTGAAGATCAGCGCAGCCTGGTACAACTCGTCCGTGTCGGCGCCCTGCGACGCGAGCAGTTCAAGCAAGCCCAGCGCAGCCATGCCGTGATTGCAGTCCGGAAAGGCGGTCGAATTGCCGCAGCACGGGCGGAAGATATGCTCCGCGACGTGATAGACCATCTCATCCTGCTCAGGCGTCAACGCAACCAGGCGCGCGCTGCTGTACAGCTCCGTCGCCGGCTTGCTGCCGAGCGTCCAGCCGCCCGTAGATGCATAATTGCCCAACGGCCATTGGGCTTCGTTTTGGTGCATCGGCCCTTCGTCCAGAACTTTGCTCCGTTGTGTCAGCCCCAACGCCCAAAGCACATTGGTCCAGAACTGGATATTGTCGGCGCTCAACGTGATTTCGGTCAGGCTATCGCCCAGAAGGATGGCGTGCTGCTCCCCGGTCAGGCCGCCGTAATGCGCTTCGATCCGGTCGAGATCGATCGCGCCCGCGGCGATCAATTTCTGTCCCATGTCGCCCCAGTGAACCGGGATGGTCCGCCCACTGAGCGGAGCGACCTGCTCGACCAACGTGTCATAGTGCAGATGGCTCGCGCGCGGCTCCGTCGTCGGCAGAATCAGGGGCGTTCGGGGCGGGTTCACCTGCTCAGGGAGCGGCTCGGGTTGCAATTCGTGGGCGAGGCCGTAGAAGCCCCCCAAAAACAGCACAACAGCCAGCAGGACCAGAGCAACCACGGGTCTTAAACGCATTGTGTATCCTTTTTCAGAGACTCTCTCACACCAGCGGCGGTCCGGGCGGGTACCCGCTGGCGTCGAGCTGCCGCTCAATTTCGCGCCAGCTTGTGGGCGCGCGCCACTGCACCGTGACGCGCCGGGTCGGCACAGCGATCTGAACCATCAGCACGCCGGACAGCGCGGATAGACTCTGGCGAATCAGGGCAGCGCATGTGTGGCAGCACAGATTTGGAACGCGAAATGTTCGCTGCTCGGCCATTCTACGCCTCACAAAACATCTGGAGATTCGTGGACGCGCGGGCACGCCTGGCGGATCAATCATCCGGGTAAGCGGGATAGGTGGCTCCTCACGCGCGCAAGGAGCCACCGGACGCAGCTAGTGATGGGGGCCACTGTGCTCCGAGTGCTCTGACGGATCGTCCTGACCGTCCACGTACTGCTCCGGGTTCTGGTCAAACGCCCGTTTGCAGCCGGGGGAACAGAAGTAATAGGTCACACCGCGATACTCGGACTTGCCGGCGGCCGTTTCTTCATTCACTTCCATACCGCATACCGGGTCAATTGCCATTTCAGATACTCCTTCCACTTGAACACTCAACCGACCGTTTGCGCTTGCTGTGAGTGGTTGAGAAGCAACGCCGCGAGGGCTTGTGTGATTTGGGCGGCCAGTTCGGCTACCGCACCAGCGCCAGGATGGTCGGCGAGCGCAATCCAGCAGCGCTCGTCGTGGCCGTGTACGATCACGCTAACCGGCATACTGGCGTGGCCGTATACAAGCAGGACGTTGTACTGGCAGTCGCACCGCGCCGTCCCGTGGTGAGGGCACGTGCACGCCGGCACAGCGGCCAGCGCCGAACGCAGATCGAAGGACTGCTCCACGCGCAGCCCCACCGCTCTGAGCGCCCCCTGAAGGACAGGGATGACCTCGTGACATGCCCGGTTGACGACCAGTTCATGCCCCACGTTGGCGGCTCCTCTAACTCCGACGTGTCCTCAGTATAGATGCCGGTCCCCACGCCTGAAAGCGCCGGATGTCGCATTTCAGACCGGGCCATTTGGCGGGGAGACGCCCGGTCCGCGATGTACTGCGAACAGCCGGTTTCTGATCCGGCGCCTACCGTCTGCGCCGGATCAGAAACCGGCCCCGGCGCAGGTTAGCCGGCGGGCTTCAGCGTCCAGACGAAGACGCGCTCCGGCACATCGATATCGCGTAGTGTCAGCGTCAGTTTCGTAACCCCGTCCATCACCGCCACGCCGTCGAGCGAAGCCGGAAAACTGAGCGTGCCCGTGACATGGTGTCCCCCTGAGGGCGCATCCCACCCGATGGGCGAAATGGTCAGGCCGGTGTCGGTGGACAGCGCAGCCTGCTCGACCAGGTTCATATCCAGCTCGACAGAATGTGTGTTCATAGCAACTCGAAAGTCAAGCGTTTCCCCCGGCCCGCCGAGGTTCAGCGGCAGCACCTCGACGGACACCGCCCCCTGCTTGTCCATCAGCGGCACCACCGGGAAAGACTCACCAGAGCGGGCTTCGACGACCGCCGACGTGTCTTTCGACCCGGCCAGTGCGATCGCCAGCAGCAAACCGGCCCCGGCCAGAGCTACGAGCGCTACAACAGGCACGATAACCCGCAGACTTTTGCCGCTCATATTCCCCTCGCAGATAACTCCATCGCACGCAGTGCTTTGCGTCGTTCTCGAACCAGGATCGCAACCATGAAGCCGATCCCGGACAGCGTCATGCCCAGCCCGATCACCATGAAGGCGAGACGGTATTCAGCCAGAAACGCGGTCGCAGCCGTCAGGCCAAGGATGGGCAGCACATCCGTGACGTGATGGGCGCAGCAGGCCACCATCGCGAGAGTCGAAGTGGTGCCGCTCGCCCCCGCCAGTTTTCCGGACGGGCCGGTGTGTGCGACGGGCACAAACAGCCGTTTCTTCAAGATCACATACAGCGCCATCTGGACGCCGAATCCCACAATGATCGGGATGACGATCAGGCGATCTTCCCAGAAAAGCTCGACGGCGTGCTGCGGGCTTTCGGCGATGGAGACGATGCCCATATAGAGCGCCGTCAGGAACCCGGCCCCCAGCAGGCCGGCCCCGATGGGCCACCCCATGCGTTGTCGGGCAGTCATGCGCGCAGTCCTTCTCTATCCGGACGCTTCGTGCACAGCTTAGCAGGTTCTGCTGCGCTGCGAGAGCGCCATATGGCGCTCCTTGGCTGCGCCGAATGGCTTGCTCCGGGCCACCGCTGCGCCAGATCGCGCAGGCACACACGCGCCATTTTGCCTATCCTCTCCGCGCACGATCACGCTTCCGCGGCGCAGCAGGGCGCGCTACGCTGGATGCGTCTGATTGCCATGCAGCCAGCAGACAGAGATGAGGGACCACATCATGAGTGAGAAGGCTATCACGCTACCGGTGACCGGGATGACGTGCGCCAACTGCGCGGCGACCATCGAGCGCAGCTTGCGCAAGCTCGAGGGCGTGAAAGAGGCAACCGTGAACCTTGCCGGCGAGCGGGTCAGCCTGGTCTATGACGCCGGACTGCTGGCGGAAAGCGATCTTATCGAGCGCATCCGCCATGCCGGTTACAGCGTGCCGCGGCAGACCGTTGAGCTGGCGATCACCGGGATGACGTGCGCCAACTGCGCAGCGACAGTCACGCGCGCGCTGCGCAAAGTGGACGGCGTGCTGGATGTGAGCGTCAACTTTGCCAGCGAGCGCGCCACCGTGACAGTCGTGCCGGGCACCTCGCGCGAGGCACTCGCTGCCGCGGTCGAGAAGGCCGGCTATGGTGTGGTGACGGCGAACACAGAGGACAAGCTGATCGATGTGGAGCAGGCTGCACGCGAAGCGGATATCCGACATCAAATGCAGCGGTTGGGGATCGGCACGCTGTTCACGATCCCGCTGTTTCTGCTGACTATGACGCGCGATTTTGGCTTGCTCGGCATGTGGGCACACGAGCTGTGGTTCAACGGGCTGTTGATGGCGCTGGCGACACCGGTGCAGTTCTATGTCGGTCGGGACTACTACACCGGCAGCTATAAGGCACTGCGCAACGGAACAGCCAACATGGACGTGCTAGTGGCACTCGGCACCAGCGTCGCATACTTCTACAGCGTCGCCGTCATGTTCGGGGTGCTGCCCGGTCATGTTTATTTTGAAACCGCAGCCGTCATCATTGTCCTGATCGTGCTGGGCAAGCTGCTAGAAGCGCGCGCCAAAGGCCGCGCCAGCGAAGCCATTAAGCGGCTGATGGGCTTGCAGGCCAAGTCCGCCCGTGTGGAACGGGATGGCGTCGAGCTAGACATTCCGGTGGAACAGGTGCGTGTCGGTGACATCGTCATCGTGCGTCCGGGCGAGAAGGTTCCGGTCGATGGCGTGATCCTTGAAGGGCACAGCGCCTTTGACGAGAGCATGATCACCGGCGAGAGCTTGCCCGTTGACAAGCAGCCCGGCGACACGGTCATCGGCGCGACCCTGAACAAACAGGGTCTCGTGAAGTTCAAGGCCACCCAGGTCGGGCGCGAAACGGCGCTGGCCCAGATCATCCACCTGGTCG
>DYEN01000510.1 GCA_020725705.1 Anaerolinea sp. | reverse complement strand
GCGGGCCGGGGCGCTGGCCAATGCCGCCGACGCCGCCTGGGACGCGATCCTGGCGCGCGACCTGGCCGCGTTCGGCGCGGCGGTGCGGCGCTCGTTTGAGGCGCAGGTCGCCATGTTTCCCAAGATGCTTACGCCCCAGGTCACGCGCCTGATTGACCAGATGCGCGATCAGGCGTTGGGCTGGAAACTCTCTGGAGCGGGCGGTGGTGGTTACCTGATCCTGGTGGCCGAGCGCCCGATCCCCAACGCAGTGCGGGTCGTCGCGCGCCGCGCCAGCGATTGACCGCGCGGGCGGCTTGAGCATGCCTGTGTTTGCACCGTGATCGCTGTGGTGAATAGGATGGCAGCTGATGAGTTCTGTATCTTCTTCCGAGACACACACCGATCCCCTGCTCGCCTGGCGGGACGAGTTTCCGATCCTCAGCCAATGCATCTACCTGATCAACAACTCGCTCGGCGCCATGCCGCGCGCGGTTTATGACAGCCTGCGCGAGTATGCGGACACCTGGGCGACGCGCGGCGTCCGTGCCTGGGGCGAGGGCTGGTGGGAGATGAACGTCGCACTCGGCAACCAGATCGCGGGCATCATCGGCGCGCCGCCGGACACCGTCTCGATGCACCAGAACATCTCGCTGGCGATGGGGATTCTGCTCTCGGCCTTCGACTTCGACGGCCCGCGCAACAAGGTCGTGATCGAATCCGGCATCTTCCCCTCGGTCTATTACGTGCTGCGCGGGATGCTGCCGCGGCACGTTGAGTTGCACATGGTCGAGAGCGAGGATGGCGGCGTGACCGTCCCGGTCGAGAAGATCATCGACGCCATCGACGAGCGAACGCTGCTGGTCCCCATCAGCCATGTGCTGTTTCGCAGCGCGTACATCCTCGACGTGCAGCCGATCATCGAGAAAGCGCACGCGGTCGGCGCGACCGTGATCCTCGACGGCTATCACGCCTGCGGGATCGTGCCGTTCGACGTGACCGCGCTCAACGTCGATTATTACCTGGGCGGCGTGCTGAAGTGGATGTGCGGCGGGCCGGGCGGCGTGTTTCTCTACGCGCGGCCCGATCACTTGCGCACGGCGCGACCAGGGCTGACGGGCTGGATGGCGCATCGGCGCCCGTTCGCTTTCGAGGTGGGCGAGATCGACTTCCGCGATGACGCGTTTCGCTTTCTAAACGGCACACCTGCCATTCCCAGCCTGTACGCTAACCGCCCCGGCGTCGAGATCATCGCGCGGGTGGGTGTGGAGAACATCCGCCGCAAGTCGCTGCGCCAGACCGCGCTGCTGATCGAACTGGCCGAGCAGGCGGGCTACGCGATCAACTCGCCTCGCGACCCGGCCCGGCGCGGCGGCACGGTCACCGTCAACCCGCCGCACGCCTACGAAGTCTCGCGCGAGTTGCTGGCGCGCGACATCGTAATCGACTATCGCGAGAACGCGGGCATCCGCATCTCGCCGCATTTCTACAACAGCGACGACGAGCTGCGCCAGGTGATCGACGCGATCGATGCGATCCTCGCTTCCGGTGCGTGGGAGCGGCACGCTGGCCGGCGCGCCTTCGTGACGTGAGGACCAACGGTAACACGGCGGTTTCTTGACGCTAAAGGCGATTGTTTTGTCGCGCTTCCGGCCAAATGACCATAAAGTTTGTATCTGGTTTGAAAGTGCTTCGAAGCCACTGAGTTAATGGACAACTCGCCGCGTCCAGGTAGAATAGGCGGCAGCCCTCAGCGGCTCAGGAGCGCAGCATGTCGCCAACATCGACCGGCGATCCTCCCCGCCTGTATGACATTAGCCGCACGATCACGCCCAGGCTGGCGGTCTGGCCGGGCGATACCCCGTTCCAGACTGAGCATGTGTTGCGCATCGAGGACGGCGCATCGGTCAACCTGACCACGCTCACGCTCAGCGCGCACACCGGCAGCCACGCCGACGCGCCCTATCACGTGCTGGCGGGCGGCGCGCATCCCGACGCGCTGCCGCTGGAGCGCTATCTCGGACCGGCTCATGTTGTGACGATCGCACGCGAGCGGGGTGGGATCGTGCCCGACGATTTCGCCGGGCGCGACCTGAGCGGGCTGCGGCGCCTGCTGATCCACACTTGGGTGAGCGACCTGCCCGACGACCGCTGGCCGGACGACTTCCCCTACCCGACCGTCGAGCTGGTCGATTGGCTCGCGGCGCAGGGCGCCGTGCTGCTTGGCCTGGACTGCCCGTCCGTCGACCGGTTCGACAGCCGGGATCTGCCGGTCCATCACCGGCTGCTGACGCACGGGATCGCCAATCTGGAGACGTTGTGTCTGGCGGGCGTGCCAGATGGAGTCTATGAGTTGATCGCGCTGCCGCTGAAGGTGGCGGGGGTGTGTGGCAGCCCGGTGCGCGCGGTGCTGCGAACTTTGACCTAGGCGCGAGGCGGGATGCGAGGCGTAACCGAAGGGAAGACTGCGCGAATGGCGGGATACGAATCCGATGATCAGCAGGCACCGCTGGTGTTGCTGGTGGACGACGAGCCGGGGCTGCTCAAGTTGTTTTCGAGCCTCATTGACCGGTTGCAGTGCCGCCAGCTTGCGGCGCTCAGCGGGGACGAGGCGATCGAGCTGCTCGAACAGCACACGCCCGATCTGCTGATCCTCGATCTGGCCATGCCGGTCGTCTCCGGGATCGATGTGTTGCGCCACGTG
>DYEN01000509.1 GCA_020725705.1 Anaerolinea sp. | reverse complement strand
TTAGAAGCGGTTGGGCAGCCGCATCTGTACCGGATGGATCAGCGCGGGACGATCGAGATGGTCACCGATGGGTACTTGTTAGAGGTGCGGACACAGCGCTAAGCCGTGGACCGCTCTGCTCCAGCAGCCACGCCTGACAACTGATCCCCGGCTCGCCGTCTCGCGGCTTGAGGCGCCGGTAGGTGCCATCCGGCTGCAATTCGCGCGCTTTGAGGTTGTCGGCCATTTCGATTGCCAGAATCTCGTCCGTAATGCGCCGCTTGATGTCCTCGTCTTCTACCGGGAAGATCGTCTCAACGCGCCGGTCGAGGTTGCGCGGCATCAGGTCGGCGCTGCCCATGTAGATTTCGGGCTGCCCGTTGTTCTCGAAGTAGTAGATCCGGCTGTGCTCCAGAAAGCGGCCTACTACACTGGTGACTCGAATGTTCTCGCTCACTCCCGGCAGCCCTGGCCGCAGACAGCAGATTCCTCGCACCAGCAGATCGATCTTGACTCCGGCGCGCGAAGCTTCGTACAGGCGACGGATGAAGCGGCTGTCGACCAGGGCGTTCATCTTGAAGATCAGCCGCGCCGGGCGTCCCTGTTGGGCGTGTTCGATCTCGCGCACAATCAGCGCGTCGAGCTGCTCACGGAGATACTCTGGCGCCACCATCAGCTTATGATAGCGCGCGGCGGGCGCGTAGCCGGTCAGACGGTTGAAGATCTCGGTTGCGTCGGCGCCCAGATCGGGCCGGCTGGTGAGAAGCCCAATGTCGGTGTAGACGCGCGCGGTTGTGGCGTTGTAGTTGCCGGTGCTCAGGTGAACGTAGCGGCGTAGTCCGTCATCTTCGCGCCGGACGACCAGAGCGATCTTGCAGTGTGTCTTCAGCCCCAGCAGGCCATAGACGACGTGCACGCCCTGCGCTTCCAGCTTGCGCGCCCAAACGATATTGTTTTCTTCATCGAAGCGCGCTTTGAGTTCGACCAGCACGGCGACCTGTTTCCCGTTTTCCTGCGCCTCGAGTAGCGCCTGGACGATCGGGGCGTTGCTTCCCACACGGTAGAGTGTGGTCTTGATCGCCAGCACTTTCGGATCATGCGCGGCGCTGCGGATGAATTCGATGACCGGCAGGAAGGAGTCATATGGATGGTGAAGCAGCACGTCGCGTTCGCGCAGCACAGAGAAAATATCCTTGCCGGGTGTAAGTTCGGCCGGGCGACGCGGGACGAAGGGCGGGTACTTCAGATGAGGTGCGTCAAGCTCGGCCAGCTCAAACAACTGGCTCAGGCCGAGCGGTCCGTCTACGCGATACACGTCCGAGCGGTCGATGTTCAGATAACCTTTCAGCAGATCGAGCAGAAACTGCGGCATGTCTTCCTGAACCTCGAGCCGGACAACCCGCCCGAACCGCCGCTGGCGCACCCCTGCCTCGATGGTCTCCAGTAGATCCGATGCCTCGTCTTCCTCGATCTCCATGTCGGCGTTGCGCGTGACGCGGAAGGGATAGGACTCCAGGATTTCCATGCCGGGAAACAGCCGTCCCAGGTTGGCGGAGATGATTTCCTCGAGCAGGACGAACACTTTGCGCTTTCCGCCGCGCTTGCCTGCGTAGCGCTGCATAATGTCGTGTACGGGGACGAACCGTGGCAGTGGCTGTGGAACTTTGACCCGTGCGAACCGCTGCTGGCCGGCGTTGTTGCGCAGCAGCACGGCCAGATTCAGGCTGAGGTTGGAGATGTGTGGAAATGGCCGGCCGGGGTCGACTGCCAGAGGGGTCAGAACCGGGAAGATCTCGTGATCGAAATATTGTTGCAGGGCTTCCTGGCGGTCTTCCGGAAGGCTGCTGTAGGCGCTGATGAAGATGTTGTGCTTTTCCAGCTCCGGGATGATCTCGTCGCGAAAGCAGGTGTACTGGCGCTCCAGCATGGGCACCAGGCGCTTGTGAATGGCGGCGAGCTGCTGGGCGGGTGTGAGGCCGTCAGGCGGCGTTTCGATCACGCCAGCGGCGACCTGCTCGCGCAGACCGGATACGCGAATCATGAAGAACTCGTCGAGGTTGTTGGCGAAGATCGCCAGGAACTTCACACGTTCCAGAAGGGGCACGCTCGGATCGAGCGCTTCTTCTAGCACGCGGTAGTTGAAGTCCAGCATGCTCAACTCGCGGTTGATGTACAGTGCCGGATCACGTAGATCAATGCTGTCCTGGACGTCCGGTTCCGTGTCGACGCGTTCCATTTACCAGCCTTTGCTCTAGGCGCGTTGTTTCTTACCCGGAGTATATCACAACAGGCGCGGCTTCTAGAATGGCCGTTTTGCCTTTGGTCGCTCTGCCGTTAGAGCGCGCCGGCGTGTGCGGATTGCATGGTTCTTAAGGAAACAGTAGAATTCACCCAGAATTCCTGGTTGTAAGGGGTGTCTGGGTATGTCGACTCGACGGTTTCACGATGATATGGCGGATAAGCCTGCGACGCCGTCCACGCCCAATTTGCCGGATGCGGGCGCTCCGGATGACGCGCAGCAGGCAGAGCTTCGCCGTCGGACGCCGCGTGGGCGCCCGAACCGAAGTATGGCTCACATGCCGCGCACGCTCGCCCAGGTGATGAACGAGGCGAACGACATGGTTGTGCGCGGCGATCTGACGGAATACGTGCCGCTTCCGACCGGGTTTGATCCGCTGGATGGCATGATCGGCGGCGGGTTGCGCAAGACCGAGCTTGTGCTCTTGGGGGGAGCGCAGGGGATCGGCAAAACTATTGCGACGCTACAGATCGCGCGCAATATTGCCATGCGGCCGGGCCAGTTTGCGTTTTACCTCTCGTACGAGCACACCGAAACGCATCTGATGAACCGCCTGCTCTGCCTGGAGAGTATTAATCCTCCGGAAGTTGATCTGAAGCAGGGGATTCGCCTCAAAGACCTCTACGACATCATCATTGCGGAGCGAGCAAAGAGCACGTTGCGCGGTGGCCTGGATGGTGGTGGGTCGCTTCAGACGATCTTGCGCGAAAATGCCAGGACGGCGATGGCGCTGGCGCGTATGAATCGCTATGCGGACCGTTTGATTCTGGTGAAGGCCAGCCCGGCGGTGACAACACTGCGCGCGATTCGGGAGATGACCGGGCGGCTTTGTGATGCGACGGGTGGGAATGTTACGGTTTTTGTGGACTATCTGCAGAAGGTGGCGATCCACCCTGAGCGTGCTACGGATGAGGCGGAGAAGGTCACGATTATTGTCGAGGGTCTGAAGGATATGGCGCTGGCGCTCGGTGTGCCGGTGTGGGCAATTGTGGCGGCAGATCGAGAGGGGCTGCGGGCGAACCGGCTGCATTTGTTCCATCTGCGCGGTAGCTCGGCGTTGGACTATGAGTGTGATATTGCGATCATTATGAACAACAAGTATCACATTCTGTCTAAGGAGCATGTGGCGTTCAATCCGTATCAGGCGCGGCAGTACCGTGACTGGGTGGTCTTTACGGTGGAGAAAAACCGTGCGGGGCGTGCGATGCAGGATATGGAGTTTCAGATGCACGCGCCCTATTTTGCGTTTGATCCGCGGGGGCAGCGGGTGCAGCAGCAGTTGATTGATGACAAGATTATTGAGCCGTAATGTGCGGTAGGGTGTTGTTGGCGATGGGCAGATAGTTTGTAATCAATATGCTAATATTGGTAGGTTGTTTGTTTGTGGTGTTGTAGGGGTTGGGGTGGGTTGAATGACTACGCGAAGTTGCTCGCAAAAAGAAAACCGCCGAAGCGGCTTTCTGATTTCCCGGTGCCCCCAAACTGCCTATCGCGCCGTATCCCGCAGGTGAATGTAGTTCAACTGCGACAACGCGCGCACCTGCTGCTCTGCCCGGTAGCTACTGCGCACCAGCGGTCCCGATTCCACCCACTTGAAGCCCAGCTCTTCTAGCCCAATACGTTTGAGTTCCTGAAACTCCTCAGGGGTGTAGTAGCGGTCGATCGGCATATGCTTCTTGCTGGGCTGGAGATACTGGCCGATGGTCAGGATGTCCACGCCCCAGCTCGCCAGATCCGCCATCGTCTCAACCACTTCGTCGAATGTCTCGCCTAGCCCGACCATGATCCCGCTCTTGGTCAGCACCAGGGGATCGAGTTCCTTGGCGTTGCGTAGCGTGGCCTCGGCCCACTCGTAGCGATCCTGGGGCTGGACGGTGCGGAACAGCCGGCGGACCGTCTCGACGTTGTGATTGAGGATCTCCGGCTGCGCGTCCATCACGATTTTCAGGGCTTCGCGCTTGCCCTTGAAATCGGGGATCAGCACCTCGATGCTGCAGCCCGGATGTACCTGGCGAATGCGGTGGATGACCATCGCGAAGATCGGCGCTCCCCCGTCAGGGCGCTCGTCGCGGTTGACGCTGGTGATCACGACGTGGCGCAGATTCATAGCCTTGACCGACTGCGCGATCCGGTTCGGTTCCTGCCAGTCGAGCGGCGCCGGGCGGCCGGTCTTGATGTCGCAGAAGCGGCAAGAGCGCGTGCAGGTATCGCCCATCATCAAAAAGGTCGCCGTGCCCTTGCCCCAACACTCGCCAATATTGGGGCACATCGCCTCTTCGCACACGGTGTGAAGCTGCTTGCTGCGCATCAACCCGCGCACCATTTCATACGTGTCGCCGCTCGGCGCTCGCACCTTGATCCATTCAGGCCGGCGCCGTGGACGCAGGGGAATCTCATCCGCAGCTATCGCTGCGAGGTCGTTACGTTCGAGAGTGTCGGTCACGATTCTCTCCGTGTATCAGCTCAGTGCGGTTAGCTCAGGCAGATTATAACCGCGCCCGCGTTCCGCAGCCATCGGCATGCAGACTCAAACGCGGTATACTCTAGCTGCTTCATCGAGCGATGTGCGGACCCTGCCATGCGTTTCTCAGTCGCCATCCTCTCGGGCGGGAAAAGCTCCCGCATGGGTACGGACAAAGCGTTTGTGCCGCTGCTGGGTGAGCCGCTGATCGAGCACGTCATCCGGCGCGTGCGCGATCTCGGCCAGACGGCCACGTTCATCGTCACCAACAACCCGGAACCATACCGCTATCTGGGCCTGCCACTTTACGGGGATGTGTTTCCGGGCGCCGGCTCGCTGGGGGGTGTGTACTCGGCGCTGGCGGTATCCGGCACGCCCTATACGCTTGTCGTCGGCTGCGACATGCC
>DYEN01000508.1 GCA_020725705.1 Anaerolinea sp. | reverse complement strand
TCGCCCAGTTCAAGCTGATCGCCGTCGCGCAGCCGATAGCGGCGCCCCGGATCAAGCCAGAAGCCGTTGACCCGCGTCCCGTTCGTGCTGTTGAGGTCTTCGACAAACAGCGCCTGGTTGTGTTCGTCGCGAACGATGAGCGCATGCCGACGCGAAACACCCGCTTGCTGGCCGCCGTAGGGGGTCAGATCGAGATCGGGCCGGGTATCGGTCAGCGGATCGGTGCGGCCAAGAAGCAGCTGGTCTTTGACTTCCAGCCCGACAGTGGTTTGATTCTGCCCGCCGATCTGCAATAATACCCGCCACGGCGCCGGCAAGGGGGCCGTCTGGTTCGCCGGCTCGGAGCCGGACGTCGGCCGCTGAGCCGGGCGACTCGCGCGCAGAAGGTGGGTTTCGGGCCGGGTGATGTGGGTCAGTTTCTTATCGGCCATGACGAGTCTCGTTCCGGATCGCAGCACAGATCGAGCAGATCGACCTCACCCGATTATAGCAGCACCGCAACCGACGTACGAATGGCGCGCGCCTTGGCCCGCAGCAAGGAACACGCTCGTGCAGCGAGTGCACCCCAGCCTCTGGTTATTCGCCATCGTTGTCCTGGCCGCCGCCGGCGCCGCCTGGCGAGCCGCCATGCGCGCAGAGAACGCGGAAGACTCTGGCGGCGTGCTGAATGTGGGCGCTGCCGCGTCGCTGGCGGCTCCCGCTCTGGTCCGGTGGAGCGACGGCGAGGCAGGTGTGGTGTGGCAGCCTAGCCAGGATCGCGGTGCGCTCGCCTACACCTCGCTGGAAGGCGAAGGCTTTAGCCCCGCGCGCACGCTCTTGACCAACATCGCTCCGCTGCAATGGCTGGCCGCGCCGGGCGCTGCCGCTCATTTGCACCTCGCCTGGCTCGATCCGGGCGGCCGGCTGCGCACCGCTCTGATAGAGCGCCAGCACGGATTGCTGCGCGGACCGATCGACATCGGCGTGACGCACCCCGGCTCCTTTGCGCTCGTTCCAGGGCCGGATGGCGGCGCCGAGGTGCTGTGGATCGACGCGTTCAGCGCGGAACTCATGGCCGTGTCGATCGACGCCGCAGGCCGGCCCTTCCCCACCCCGGAAGTAGTTCGCACCGGGGTCAACCGGTTTGCCGCCGCTGCAGACCAATACGGCCGCCTGTGGCTTGCGATCGTGACGGCAGCTCCTACCGGCGCGCCGATAGTGGAAGTCATCGTGCGCCAGAGCGGCGGCAACCCGCCATCGCTCGTGGCCCGCACGCCGCTCGGCGCCCCGGCAACGGCCCTGCCCGGCTCACTGGCGCTCGGCTTCGATGCCACAACCGCATATACCGCGTGGACAACCGCCAGCAGCACCAACCCGGATCGCGAGACCGCCTACGTGCTGGCGCTTGATCTTGAGGCTCCTGCAGACAGCGCGCCGAGAGCCAGCGTGATCCAGATTCCGGAATGGGATCCGGGGGATGCCGGGAACGCACCGCGCGGCCTGTGGCTCGCTTTGGACGACGCGCGCGGCATGGCAGATCTGCACGGCCTGGTGTTCGCGGCAGGGCAGCAGAGTGCGGCGCTCGCCATAACCGGCCGCCAGACCCCTGCGGGCTGGCAGCCGGTGATTGTCCGGTTTCGCGATGGCACCGCCGATGCATACTGGCCGGTTCCGGCACATCTGCCTCACCCCCCGGCGATCGCGCTGCTGACCCTCGACGCCGGCCGGTGGACGGCGGCCTGGAGCGGCCTCGCCAGGGCGCAGCCGCGCCTGTTCCTGGTACATGGCGGAGACGAGGAGTCAGGCGTTGCCCGGCCTTAGAATGACACCCGCGGACACGGCGCATCCGCCTGTCTAATTGAGTCGTGTGGCCGGCAGTGGGGAGCAGCCACGCCTGTGCGAGTGCTCACATTCATTCATGCCGGTCGATACTGCCGGGACGCTGCTCATGTGGCGAGCCAAGCGCCGGGTGGCCGTTGGGTAATCGCTACGGTCTTGCGCTACAATAGCCGCGCTTTTGCCGCAGTCCTGTGATTCATAGTGATCGTTACTTGCGAGGAAACCCGATGCAGCGTCTGTCTCTGCTGGTTCGACCGGTTGTGGCTGTCCTGACTGTGACCGTCGTGCTGCTGCTCAACGGCCCGCTGGCCGGGCTGGCCGCCCCCCCGCTTCAGAGCGATTCGGGAGCGACCCTGCGGCTCGCCATGCAGGCGCCCGCCACTCTTGACCCGATTCTCGTATCGCGCTTTGACCATGCCGCGCGCGATCTGGTCGAAAATCTCTATGTCGGTTTGACCCGCTTCGACCCCGAAACGCAGACGATCGAGCCGGCACTCGCCGAGTCGTGGACCGTCAGTCCGGACGGACTGACATGGACCTTTGAGCTGCGCCAGGACATCGCCTGGGTGCGCTACGACGACGTGCAGGATGCCATTGTGGCGGTGCGTCCGGTGGTGGCGGGCGACTTTGTGTACGCGATTCAGCGCGCGTGCGACCCGCTGCGTCCCTCGCCCCTGACGGCGAATCTGATGGCGATTCGGGGCTGCCAGACGGTCGCACGGGCCTTTCCGGAAGTGGTCAACGATCTGTTTATCGCGCGGGAGATCGGCGTCCGTGCCACCGGCCCGACCACGCTCGAAATCGATCTGCTCTTCCCGACCAGCTACTTTCTGACGCTCACCAGCACGCGCGACTACCGGCCGGTCCCGCGTGAAGCCATCGCCGACTCGGGCGAATGGGCAGCCAACATCCCGCTGATGACCAACGGGCCGTTCGCCGTGCGCGAGCGATCGGCATCCCGCATGACCCTGGTGCGCAATCCCCATTGGCCGGAGCCATTGCCCGGCAACGTGACCGAGATTGAAATCAGCTTCAGTGCAACCACATCTCAGCGCACCACCTATGACTGGGCGGCGCTGAATGGAGACGAGCTTGAGCGGGCACAGGCCAGCACGCCGGATCTCGTCCGCGTTGCCCCCGACGCGCCCGTGCTCATGCTCGGGTTCTCGCACGACCGCGCCGTCGTCGATAGCGAGGCAGGCCGCCAGGCACTGGCGCTGGCGCTGGATCGCGATGCACTGGTTCGCCAGCTTTTCGGGGACCACGCACAGGCGCTGAGACAGTTCACGCCGCCCGGCAACGTCGCCCAGCCCGAATTCGAGGTGTATGTGTTCGATCCCGCGCGTGCCCGGCAAACCCTGGCCGAGGCCGGCTATGAGAACTGCGCAGGCATCCCCGAAAAACTGTTGGTGCTCGTGCCGGACGAGGCCGAAATCTGGACGCAGCTCGGCGAGGCGGTGATTCAGCAATGGGTCGAGCACCTGGGCTGCAGCGCGCAGCTCTTCGAAGTGCGCCCGCTGCCGCGCACTCTGCTCATTGAACTGAGCCACAACACGTATGATGTGGAGAAGGTCACGCGGTCGCACATCTGGATCGCCACCTGGAACGCGGATTATCCCGACGGCATGGCGTGGATCAACGACGCGCTTCACTGCCGATACGGCTACATCCAGCCGAGTCGCGAGTGCGGCCCGGTCGATGAGTTGCTGGATCGCGCTGCTGTTGCGTCCGAAGATTCAGCCCGAGCAGCGCTGCTGGCTCAGGCCGAGGCCGGTTTTTTTGGTCCACAGGGCAGCTTCCCCGTCGCGCCGCTCTATGTCATGACACGCGCCTGGCTCCAACAGCCGTGGCTGACGCAGGTCAACCCGGTCGGCCCGGCACGCTATGACCTATGGGTGATCGACACGGCAGCCCGGCCCGGCTAAGCGATTCTGCATGCAGGGCAGTGCAAACACAGGGCGGCGCCCATCAGGGGCACCGCCCTGTGCGCCCTCAGCCCAGATCAGTTCGCCTGTTGCTGAAAGTTGATCCAGTACGAGGTGGTGACGGTCACCGCCTGGCCGTCGCGCTGCGCCTCGCAGGGGACCGCCTCGATGCTGCGTGGTTCGGAGACCAGGCCGGGCACGCTGACCTGATACGTGCGCCCGCGCTCCATCTGAAAATCCGCGTACCCCGGTTCGCGGCCCGGTTTCAGGCCGGTGAAGAATTGCTCGCGCTGCCCCCCGCCCCACGAGATCTGCACAGGCACGCCGCGCAGCCCTTGCCCGCGCGCATCAAAGACGCGCACCTCGATCACGCCGTCGAGCTGTGCATCGCAAAAGCTCTGGACACGCGCCAGAATGAAGCGATCCGAGGTCGGCGGCGTGGTCGCAACCGGCAGCGGCACGGTTGGGGTCGGCAGGTCCGGGGTCGGGGTCTTGGTGGCCTGCGGACCGACCGGCACGACCGGAGTCGAGGTGGGAGTTGGGGTCATGAACACGATCGGGGCAGGCGTGGGATATTGCCCGTCGGCGCAGCCGCTGGCACCCTGAGAGCGATAGAGCTGCTCAAGCGCCCGCATCACGATGATGTCGCTGTTGTTGGCAATCTGGATCGAGCGATGGCGCTCGCAGGCAATATCAGCGACCAGCTGCCAGACATTCCGATCCGGAGCGACGGCACGCAGGCGGTCAAAAGCCAGCGTCACATCCTGGTTACGCGCATAACTCAGCGCGATCGCGATGACATAGTCTTCGCGTGCTGCCGGGTTCAACTGCCAGGGCGCCGTATTGAGTTCGATGACCGGGTCGATCTCCCACGTGTAAAACAGCCCGGCGCCGATCCCCAGCGCCAGCCCAATGAGCAGAGTCAGCCACCGGATGCCAGTGCGAGCACGAGCAGAACGCGACATAGCCTTCACTGCGCCGGGAAAGGCGTGGGGGTGGGAGCCGGGGGAAGCCGGTAGACTTCCATCAACGGGGTCAGGCGCCCCATCGCCTCGGACAGGGCAACCATGCTCGGTATGGCCGGGAAATTGCTCTGGCTGATGTAGCGCTCGGTCAGGTCCTGCACATAGTCCGGCGTGTTTTCCTTCCCAAGCACGGCCAGGCGTTGCAGCGCGGCATTGATATCGCGGTCGACCAGGAAGCCTTCCGACACCATCACCGTATACTCGTCCTGATAGCGCGGCGCCAGGGCCTGCATCGAGCTGTTGGTGTACTCGACCGGGAACTGCACCCAGCCCAGGTAGACACCCACAGCGACACCGATCAACATGCCGATTAGCAGCGAGCCAAGGGATTGTTTCGACATAACCCGGCCAGCTTTCTCGATCTCAAGAACAGCACCTGTTATAATCTCAAGCGCGCAGATCGCACAAATACTGATCTGCACAGGCCCAGCAAAAAAGCCGGGCGCGCCAAGCGACCCGGCTTTTGAATGCCTGTGCCGAAGGTGGGAGTCGAACCCACACGGGTGTCACCCCGCGCGATTTTGAGTCGCGTGCGTCTGCCTGTTCCGCCACTTCGGCTGGTTGCGACTGGTAGTATAGTGATTTTTGAGGCTTCCGTCAATGCGCATTTGATGTTCTGCCGCGTAGAACCGATACGGGACGCATGGACGAGGATACGCTAATCGCAGCCGCACGGCGCGGCGATGTTGAGGCATTCAACCGGCTGGTGCTACGCTACCAGGACCTGGTCTATACTGTTGCCTACCGCATCACCGGGAACGGGGCGTCGGCCAGCGATGTCGCCCAGGAAGCCTTCATCACCGCGTTCCGCAAGCTGCACCAGTTCCGCGGCGAGCGCTTCAAGCCCTGGTTGCTGCGCATCGTCACCAACGCGTGTTACGACGAACTGCGGCGAACCAAACGCCGCCCGGCTACATCGCTGGATCACCTGACCGAAGACGGCTTTGAGCCGATGATGTTGAACCTGTCGTCGCCCCCGGTCACACCCGAAGCAGCCGTGCAGCAAGCCGAGCTTCACGCCGCGATTCAGGACTGCATCGGTGCGCTGCCCGAAGAGCAGCGCGTGATCACTGTGCTGGCCGATGTGGAAGAGTACCCGTATGCTGAGATCGCCGCAATCACGTCGCTGCCGGTTGGAACCGTCAAGTCACGCTTGAGCCGGGCGCGGAGCCGCCTGCGCGACTGTCTGCGCGGCATAGGGGAACTTTTGCCGGCTGAGTATCGTCTGTTGGATGAAGAACGCTAATTGTCCGTGCCGCTGCGCACGCGGGATTCTGTCGAACAATGTCCACCCACCCGACCCTGTCTGAGCGCGATCTGGAACTCCTCTCTGCCTACCTGGACGGCGAGCTGAGCGAGACCGATCGTGCTGCGTTGGAGCAGCGGCTGGCTACCGAGAGCGACCTGCGCCGCACGCTGGACGAGCTGCGCGCGACCGTTGGCCTGCTACACGCGCTTCCCCCGCTGAAGGCGCCGCGCGACTTCACGCTTGATCCCGCCGTTTACGGCAAGCGCGCGCCGTGGTGGCAGCGGCTCGGTTTCGCAGCGGCGCTCCAGTGGTCCGGCGCGCTTGGCACCGCCGTGTCGGTGATCCTGATTGCCCTAGGGTTGCTGTTGGGATCGGGCGAGCGCCAGCCCGCGCAAAAGCTGGCCGAACCGGAAGCATCCCCACCCGCTGGTGGGGCGCCGGCGGCGGCGTTTCTGCCCACGGCCACTCTCGCCATGTCTGAGCCGATTTCGCTGCCCACCTCTGAAGAAGACACCGCTGCAGCCGAGATCGCCATCGCGCCACCCGAAGTACCGGCAGAACCGCCCCCCGCCCCGCTGGCTGCCCCCCAGATTTCGGCGCCCATGACCTCCGCACGCGGCGCTGAGGCTGAAACGTTCGCCGGCGGCCTGGCGGATGAGTTCGCGATCACGCTCTCGCCCGATGTGGTGCCACCCGAGACACTCTTCAGCGAGAGCATCCCCGCTCCCGAAGCGTTCGGCGAAGCGGCGTCCGGCGCGGCTGCTGAGGAAGGTGCGCAAGATTCTGGCGAGCCTGGCCATGAACGTTTCGCATTCAGCCCCACCGGCACGCCGGCTATCGGCATGGCGCCGCCTCCAACGCCAACTGCCGAGATCGTCGAGCCGGGCCTCGACATCGTTGAAGCTGAGCGCGTCGCGACCTTGCGAGAAGGCCCGAGGTGGTGGTTGATCGGTGCCGGGGCCGCAGGGCTGGTGCTCTCGCTGACTTTGCTGGTCATCGGCCGGCGTCAGGCAGGCTTGTGATGCAGCGCCCCCCGGTGAACTTTTGCCAAGTCTGCGGCGCGCCGCTGATCGAGGCGGAGCGTTTCGGCAAGGTGCGACGCACCTGCCCTGAGTGCGGATATATCCACTTTGACGATCCCAAAGTGGCCGCTGTGGTCTTCATCGAGCACGAGGGCAAGGTGCTATTGGTCCGCCGGGCGGTCAACCCCGAGCGCGGCAAATGGGCGCTGCCGGCAGGCTACATCGACTACGGAGAGCATCCGGCAGAGGCCGCTGCCCGCGAGGTGCGCGAAGAAACCGGGCTGACAGTCGCCATCACCGGGCTGCTTGATGTACAGGGTGGGGCAACGGAATTCGGCGCGTCGATTGTGATCATCTATGCCGCGCACATTCTCGACGGCACGCCGCACCCGCTGGACGATGTCGAGGAACTTAGATGGTTCGGCAAGGATGAGCCGCTGCCAGAGCTGGCCTTTGACAGCACCCGCACCATGCTGGATGCCTGGCGGTCTGGCCGCCTGACTCGCTGTCGATAGCGCGCTAGCGTGCCTCGTCGCCGCCCGGCACGCTCATAGCATCTTGCCATTCCTGTGTCATAAAGATCCGCCAGTACAGGCGCATCAGAAACGGCACATAACGTTCGACAAACACCCCCAGCAGGGCAATCGGCCCCCCAAGGATAACTTCGTGGCGCCCGGCGACAAGCGCCGCAATCGCGCGCTCCGCCACCTCGTCCGGACTGTCGATGTGGAACCCGTACCGCTGGAGTACCTCGGCGCGTTCGGGCGGAACAATGTCCGTATTCGTCCAGGCCGGCAGCACCAGGGTCACGCGCACACCGCTGCCGCCCAGTTCCCGGCGCAGCGCATCGGAGAAGCCTGCAACGCCGAACTTGGTGGCAACGTAGCTAGAAACCATCGGCACGGCCACGCGCCCAAAACCTGAGGCGATGTTCATAATATAGCCGCTGTGTTGCGCCAGCATAGTTGGCAGCACCAGTTGTGTCAGGCGCATAGTCGCCCACAGGTTCAGCCGCACAACCTGCTCCATCCGCACCGGATCAAGATCGACCAGGCGCCCGCCTTGCCAGTATCCGGCATTATTCACCAGCACGTCAATGCGCCCGAAACGCTCCAGCGTGCGGGCGACTACGGACTGAAGCTGTTCTTCGTCTGTCAGATCCGCCGGGATCACGAGTACGTCACCCGTGTATGGCTCGATCTCGCGCCGGACTGCTTCCAGGCGTGCGGCGCTGCGTGCGGCCAGCACGACCCGCGCTCCGCGCCGCGCGAAGGCAAACGCCAGCGCGCGCCCGATCCCCGTCGACGCGCCGGTGATCAGTACGACTTTGTCCTGCAAAATCAGCGTCGAATGTTGGGGCCGCAGATAGCGCGCCAGCCAGTACAGCCCGCCCGCGAGCGCCCCGACAACAGCCAGGCCTCGGCCCAATCGCATGCTAACTTTCTCCCGTTGCAGGCGCCTTCCGCGCGATCAGAATCTGGTTGACACCCAAGCTCAGAGGGGTGAACGTCGTGCGCGTCATCACCTGAGCCAGCGCCGGCAGTCCAAACAAGCCGAACTGCACAACCTTGGGGATCACCGGTAGATACGGCACGTCCCACAGACCATCGCCGAAGTGACGCAGAACCCGGAAACCGTGCGCCTCGACCCAGGCACGCCAGCGTTCCGGCGGATGCACATTGATATGCGTGGGATCCTTCCCGATCGCGTCAGTCCGCGGGTCCTTGAAGCGCCGCAGGCTGTAGTTCGGATTCGGCGTGGCGAGCAACAGCAGCCCACCCGGCTGCAAAATGCGGCTCACCTGGCGCATCGTGTCCGGCGGATCGGGCAGGTGCTCGACGAGGTGCAGCGCCACCACCGCATTGAACTCGCCATCTGCAAACGGCGACAGGTCGGCGGCGCTCATCACGCGCCCCACGGCGCGCGGTGCATTGCGCCGGAGCTGCTCAATGCTGTATTCGGCAATATCGATCCCGACGCATGAAAAATCGTCCTGCAACAATCCCAGCAGGTGCCCCAGCCCGCAGCCCAGTTCCAGCAGTCTTCGGTTAGCGCCCGGCGGCGCATAGCGCCGGACCAGCGCCGCGTAGTAGCGACGGGCAAACCAGTACATGCTGAACCGGCCAAGCGGGCGGTCGGCGTAGTTATAGCTGCGGAAGTACCGCTCGCCGTATTCGTCGAGGGGAATCTCAGGAACCCCTTGATCCCTGTGACCTGTACCCGGCTCCATCTCACGCCACCTTAACCGTTCACCCGGCTCATCACTAATACACCGCAGCGCGCGAAACTCTCACCGGCGGGTTGTCCGGCCCGCCCAAGCGCCCGCTCACGCGCATGAAAGAGGCAACCGTGCGGCTGCCTCTCCAGGCCGTTGCCGGGTGCGTTCAGCCGCCGAACGCCAGCGTAATCTCGCGTGCCATATCCGATAGCAGGTAGGGCAGCGCGCCCAGCACCAGCGTGCCGACCGCCGCCACCCCGATCGCCCAGGCCAGCGCGGGCGGCGTCGCGGCGTCACCATCGCCTTCTTCAAAGTACATCATCCACACCACGCGCAGGTAGTAGTACGCCGAAACGGCGCTGGTCAGCACGCCGACCACCGCCGCCGCGACCAGATCGGCCTGCAGCGCCACCTTGAACACAAACCACTTCCCGACGAAGCCGGCCGTCAGCGGGATGCCGGTCAGGCTCAGCATGAACACGACCATCGCAGCGGCCAGCCACGGGCAGCGCGACGCCAGCCCGCGCAGCGCGTCGAGGCTGGTGTTGCTGGCGTCGTCCTTCTCCATCGCCGTGATGACGGCAAACGCGCCGGCGTTGGTGAACGCATAGGCGATCAGGTAGATCACGACGGCCTGCGCGGCGGTGTTCTCCAGGCCGGCCGTGCCGGCTGCCGCCACCGCGATCAGAATGTATCCAGCGTGTGCGATGGTCGAATACGCCAGCAGCCGCTTGAGATCGCTCTGGACGATGGCGACAACATTGCCGAGCAGCATCGTCAGCACAGCGATGAGCCAGATCGTGTCTTGCCAGGCAGCGGGAGCGCCGCTCTCCAGCACGAAGGTCGACAACCCCATCCCAAAGACACGCACCAGCGCCGCGAAACCGCCGACCTTGGCCGCCACACTCATATATGCGACGACCGGCGTCGGCGCGCCCTGATAGACGTCCGGAGTCCACATGTGGAACGGCACCGCCGCCACCTTGAAGCCCAGCCCGACCAGCACCAGCCCGGCGCCGATCATCACCAGGAACTTTGCCGCAGAATTCGCCGCGACAACGTCGGCAACCGCATCCCACACTTCAGGCAGGTTGGTTGTCCCGGTCGCCCCGTAGATCAGTGCGATCCCGTAGATCAGAAAGCCCGACGCAAACGCACCCAGCAGGAAGTACTTCATCGCGCTTTCTTCCGAGGCCTCTTGCGGCCGGCGGAACCCGCTGAGGATATACAGCGGAATCGAGAGCAGTTCGAGCGCGATGAACACGATCACCAGGTCGTTGGCCGCGCCCATCAACATCGCGCCGGCGGCGCTGAACATCAGCAGGACATAGTACTCGCCGCGCTGCAGCCGGGTGCGCTCCAGATAGTCATAGGCGACCATCACACCCAGCAACGCCGCGATCAGGGCTGCGACGTTGATCGTGTCGGTCAGCCGGTCGGCCCGGTACATGTCCGAGAAGGCCAGCTCGCCGCTGCCGAGCTGAACCGTGCCGCTCAGTGAGAGCAGCGACAGCACCAGCGACACGCCAAGGCCAATCGCCGCGAGCCAGGCGGTGATGGCTTTGCGTTCGCGCGGAATAAAAAGATCAACGACCAGCAGCACGCACGCGCCCAGCGCCAGCAGAGTCACTGGCAGGGTCGCGCCGACGTTCAGATCGCCGAGACTAGGGACTTCGAACATCGCAGGTCACCGCCTATCGTCCAGCCGTGGCTGTGATCGTGTCACCCAGATATTGCACAAGGTCGCGCACCGAGCTGTCCATATAGTTGAAGAAGAAGCCTGCCTGCAAACCGATCGCGAAGACCATGATGACAATCGGGATCAGCGACCACAGTTCCTGCCAGTTGAGATCGGGCAGCCGCTTGTTTTCCTCTTTGTCCAGCTCGCCCATGTAAACCGTGTTGAACATATAGAGCATGTAGACGGCGGCCAGAATGATCCCGACCGCTGCAGCGACCGTGAACCACAGGCTCAACACCTGCGAGCCGGCCGAGCCGAGCAGAATCGTGAACTCGCCTACAAACCCGTTGAGGCCCGGCAGCCCCATGCTGGAAAGCACGATGACCAGGCTCAGCCCGCTAAACAGCGGCATGGCGCGCCAGATGCCACCAAATGCGTTCATCATCTTGGTGTGGCGGCGCTCATACAGCATCCCGACCATCAAAAACAAGCCGCCGGTGCTGATCCCGTGATTCACCATCTGCAGGATGCCGCCCTGGATGCCACTGCTGTTGAGCGCAAAGATGCCCAGCATAACGAAGCCAAGATGGCTGATGGACGAGTAGGCCACCAGCTTCTTGACGTTGTCCTGCCCGTAGCTCACCCACGCGCCGTAGATGATGCCGATGACGGCCAGCAGCGCGATGTACGGGGCGAACGTCTCGCTGGCTTCGGGGAACAGCGGCAGATTGAAGCGCACAAAGCCATACGTTCCCATCTTCAGGAGCACGCCCGCCAGGATCACCGACCCGGCAGTTGGCGCCTGCACGTGCGCATCGGGCAGCCACGAGTGCAGCGGCCACATCGGGACCTTGATCGCGAATGCGATTGCGAACGCCAGGAAAAGCCAGCGCTCGGTGCTGGGGCTGAAGGACAGCTCGCCGCTGTTCAGCTTGGCGAAGATCTCCGGCAGGCTGAAGGTCCCGGCCTCGTTGCCCAACCACAGAATCGCCAGCAGCATCAGCAGGCTGCCCGCCATCGTGTACAGGAAGAACTTGATCGCGGCGTAGATGCGGTCTTCGCTGCCCCAAATGCCGATCAGGAAGTACATCGGGATCAGCGTGACTTCCCAGAAGACGTAGAACAGGAACAGATCCTGCGCCACGAACACGCCGATCATCGCCCATTCCATCAGCAGCATGAAGATGTAATACAGGCGCACGCGGTCCTTGATCGGCTCGAAGGACGCCAGGATCGAGATGGGCATGATAAACGTCGTCAGCAGCACTAGCCAGATGCTGATCCCGTCCACCCCCACGTAATAGCGAATCGTGAAGCTGTCGCTGGAGATCCAGTCCCACTTCTGCACCATCTGCAGCCCTGCTACCCGGGTGTCGAAGTTATAGAGTAGCAGAAGGGACAGGCCAAATGTGACGAGGGATACGGTCAGCGTGAGCCACTTCATGGTGTGCTCCGACAGCGAGCGCACAAACAGCAGCGGGAGCACGCCCACCAGCGGAAGCATGAACACGACAGTGACCAGCGAGATGTCTTCCATAGGTTCGATCCTTGTCTGTCACATTCCCAGCAATTCGCGGATCACGGGAAGCAGGATAATAAACATCACCAGCAGCGCGCCGAACAGCACGCTCAGGGCATAGGTGCGCACGTACCCCGTCTGGATGGTGCGCAGCCGCGCCGCAGCCGCTCGAATCGTCTCGCCGATCGCGTTGAAAGCACGGTCGATCAGCCCGCGATCCACCGGCTCGGTAAGGACGCGCGTCGCCCGCTGGAACGTGCCGTAGATGACTTCGTTGTGCACAAAGTCGTGCCAGAACGCCCAGTCCAGACGATCGGCCAGCCAGTGGGCCGCGTCCCGGAACGGATAGACGATATATTTGAAGTAAAACTCATCCCAGTACAGCTTGGCGTTCGCCAGTGCAAACGCACGGCTGGTGCGCGGATCGGCTTCCAGCGGATCGAGACGCAGCGTGCGCAGTACACGGTCGTTATAGACCAGCCGGCCGGCGTAGATGGCCGCCAGAGCCAGCAACACGGCAACGGTAGCCAGCAGGAAGTTGAAGCTCCCCGCGTGCGCGTAGACGACACTGTGCTCCAGCCAGCTTGTCAGCTCGTGCACGCCGAACAGCGATCCAAGCACCGGAAAGCCATCCGGAATGTTCATAAGCCCGCCAATCACGCTCAGCACGGCGAGGATCACCAGCGGCACGGTCATTGTCGGGGACGACTCGCTGGCGTGCGCGGCGGCTTCCGTTCGTGGCGCTCCCCAGAAGACCAGGGCCACCTGGCGGGTCATATAAAAGGCGGTGAACACAGCCGCGATAAGCAGAAGCACAAAGCCAATATAGCCATCCAGGCGGCCTTGCTCTGTCCCAAGCTTGAGCGTATCGAGTAGAATCTCGTCCTTGGACCAGAAGCCCGCGAACGGGATCACGCCCGCCAGCGCCAGCATCCCGATCAGGTACGTCCAGTATGTCACCGGCATGCGGTGGCGCAGGCCGCCCATATTGCGGATGTCCTGCGGGTCAAACGGTTCGGCGTGATGCTCGCCCTCATGCGCGTGCGCCACATGGTGGTGCCCATGCTCCACGCCGTGAATCACGGAGCCGGAGCCGAGGAACAGCAGCGCCTTGAAGAATGCGTGAGTCACCAGATGAAACATCGCCGCGGCATAGGCCCCTACTCCGACCGCAGCCACCATGAAGCCAAGCTGACTGACCGTGCTATAGGCCAGCACCTTCTTGATATCCCACTGCCCCATGGCGATGAACCCGGCCATCAGCGCGGTGGCTGCGCCGATCAGCGTCACGACAAACGAGGTTGTGTCGGACGCGTGAAAGAGCACGTTCGAGCGGACCATCATGTACACGCCGGCGGTCACCATCGTCGCGGCGTGGATGAGCGCGCTGACCGGGGTTGGGCCGGCCATGGCGTCGGGCAACCAGACGAAAAGCGGAATCTGCGCGCTCTTGCCCGTCGCGCCGAGCAAGAACAGCAGCGTGATCACCGTCAGCGTGGCCTCGAAGCTCATGGAAAAGAGGCCAAAATCGACCCGGTGACCGCCTTCTTCCAGCCAGAGCTGCGCCTGGTTGAAGACGCCAAGCGGGCCGCTCGGAGCGTGCTCCGCTTCGCCGGCTTCCGGCACATCAGGCGCGAAGACCGGAGCAGACTCCTCGGCGCCATGCGCCGCCACGTGCAGCGGTTCCTCGTGCGGCTTGTAATAATCGAGCGTGCCAAACGTCCAGAACGTGATCAGCACGCCGAGCACCAGGCCGAAGTCGCCCACCCGGTTCACGATAAACGCCTTGCGCGCCGCGTCGCTGTTGCGCCAGCCCTCGCCGCGGGGCTTGTCGAACCAGAAACCGATCAGCAGGTACGAGCACAGCCCCACACCTTCCCAGCCGACAAACATCATCAGGAAGTTGTTGCCGGAGACGAGGGTGAGCATGAAAACCAGAAACAGGTTCATGTACACGAAGAAGCGCGGGAAGCGCTCGTCTCCGTGCATGTAACCGACGGCGTAGAGGTGGATCAGCGTGCCGACGCCCGTCACCACCAGCATCATCGTGACGCTGAGCGTGTCGACCCGGAACTGCCACGGGATCTCAACTCCGGCTGAAGGAATGCGGATCCACCCGTCCAGCAGCGGCATGTTGACTACAGCGGCCTCGAAGCCGGTATCGACCAGGGCGATCCACAGCAGCACCGAGACCAGGAAAGCGCCGGTGCTGGCCCCGACCGCCACAATGCCGACCCCCTTCTCGCCCAGATGCTTGCCGGCGAACAGGTTGATCAGCAGTCCGATGGCCGGGATGATCACAATCAGCGGTACAAGATTGTAGAAGTTTTCCATGCGCGCCCCTTAGAGTGGGGTGTGAACCCGACCGGCGCGCGGCGCGAGCGAATCACCGCGCGGCGCGTCACCCCAGGTTAGTTCTTGAACAAGTGCAGATCGTCGATGTCCGTGCTCTTCTTCGTCCGGAAGATGGCGACAATCAACGCCAGGCCGACCGCCACCTCAGCCGCCGCGATGGTCATCACGAAGAAGACCAGCAGTTGCCCGTCCAGATTCCCCCATTGGCGGGCAAATGCCGCGAGCGCCAGATTGGCCGCGTTCAGCATCACCTCAACCGACATGAAGATCAGGATCGCGTTGCGGCGCAGCAACACGCCCAACGTTCCCAGAATAAAAAGAATCGCACTCAACAGCACGTACAGCTCGGTTGCGACTTCTGGTGGTTCCATCGGGCCTATCCCTCAAGACTGCTGCGGCTGGCGGCCTCGGGCACAATCGGCGCCTGTAGCTCGGCAGGCGGGTTGGCCAGACGCCGCACGAACACGCGGCGCGGAGCCAGCATGTCACGGGTGAAAATAATCGTGCCGATCATGGCGACCAGCAGCACCACGGCCACCATCTGCATAGGCAGGATATAGCGCGCAAACAGCGTCAGGCCGATGGACGTCGGGCCGCCAAACGAGGGCAAGGCGTTGCTCTCCAGCGCCAGAAAGATATTGTCGAACGAGTTGTCGGGCCGCGCCCGCGTGGTGAAGACCCACAGATGCCCGTGCTCGGGCGTGAGCGTGCGGTCGGAGAACGTCATCAGGCGATCGCGCCGGATGCCGTCCGAGAATACGCTGAGATCGGTGGTACCCCCGGTGATGAGCACCGGCCGCGATGCCGCGCCATACGGCAGATCGTCGATCAGAATCTCGCCGGCGATCGGATCGGTCCCGCGCACCACGTCGATCCGCTCAACCGAGCGCACGCCGTTCACCACCGTCACGCGGAGCGCATCCGAGCGGTCCGTGCCGCGCAGGTCTTCGTCCGCCACCACCAGCAGGGGATCGGCCCGCGTGCCGATCGCCGCAAACGAGAGCGCCTCGCCCCGGTTGAGGTCGACTTTCGCCGTCGCCAGCGGCTCCTCAGCCGCCGGATCGGCCCCCGCCGGGTAGAGCGTGACATCATAGCGGCCGCGCTCCCACGGCGTAAAAGCGCTCGCCTCACCGTACGCCAGGCTTCCGGCGATCAGCGCGCCGTCCAGGTAAACATCCACCGCCTCAAGCTGATCCACCGCGTTGACCGCGCGCACATATGGTTGCTCGATCTGGCGGCCATCCAGGCCAACATCGCCGCGAATGACCGCCAGGCTGACCGTGATCAGAAAGATCAGCGCCAGCGCGACCGCTGCCGGGACCATCCACGGAAAGCGTGGATTCTGCTCCGGGCGCAGGCGTTCGGCGCCCAGAAGCATGATCACGAACAGGAACAGAACCATGATCGCCCCGGCGTAGACGGTGATCTGCACCATCGCGAGAAAGGCGCCGCTGAGCATCAGGAAGAAGAAGGCGATACACGCGAAATTCAAGACCAGGAATAGCGCGCTGTGCACGGCGTTCTCGCTGATCAGCATCATCACAGCGGTCACGACCGCTATCGCCCCTACAATGATGAAAAGCGTCAATTCCATTGAAGTGCCGTCCTGTCAGTACGACCGGTCAACATCTGGCGCCGGCTGCGTGCAGTGTAGCGCAAGTCGATCGGCACGCCAAGCAATCGCCCCCTGAACAGCTCCCTACAGCGGGTCTTTCATCTCCGGGATCGAGCGCGTATAGCGCCCCGGCTCGGTCTGCTGCGGTGTGCCGGGCACGCCTGGCGGCGGCGGATCGATCAACATTTCTTTGGTATAGATCGAGTCACGCCGGTCGGCGAACGTCAGCCGGTACTCGTGCTCAAGGACAATCGCTTCCGTCGGGCACGCGTCTTCGCAGTACCCGCAGAAGATACAACGCATCATGTTGATCTCATACGTCTTGGCATAGCGCTCGCCTGGGCTGTAGCGCTCCTCGTCGGTGTTCTCCGCCGCTTCCACCCAGATCGCGTCTGCCGGGCACGCCGCCGCGCACAGTGCACAACCGATGCATTTCTCCAGGCCGTTGTCATAGCGCTTGAGCGCATGGCGCCCCTTGAAGCGCTCGCGGACCGGCCGCTCCTCTTCCGGATACTGAACGGTGACCTTGTCTTCGAACAGATACTTCAGTGTCGTTGCAAAACCACGTAGCACATTCATCAGCCACTCGCCCTATCGATTACTCCAGTGATGTCTGCCTTGTCATGCGCCCGAAGCACGCCCCCTTGGCACAGCAGCTAGCGGCTCCGAGCCTGTTCGGAAAGCGAGACGGTTTCTACGCGGCCCGCACCGGGCTCCAGCGGCGTCTTGCGCCCTGCCCGGCTGAGCCACCACTGGGCACCGCCGAAGAAGATCGCCAGCGCGATGATCGCGAAGACTGCCGTCAGTTCCTTGCCAACCTGTTCCGCCAGGAACACGGCCATCGCCGTCCAGGCAACAGCCGCCATCGCCAGCGGCAACATCACCTTCCAACCCAGCATCATCAGGCGGTCGTAGCGGATGCGCGGCAGCGTTGCCCGGATCCACACCATGCCCGACAGCAGCAGGAAGACTTTGACCGCAAACACCAGCGGTCCCAGCAAGGGGAAACGGTCCACCCAGATAAAATGATAGCCACCGAGGTAGAACGCCGCGCCGATCAGGCTTACCGTGATCATGCCGATGTATTCCGCCAGGTAGAACAGCGCGAACTTCATACCGCTGTACTCGGTATGATACCCGGCCGTTAGCTCTTGCTCGGCTTCGGGCATATCGAACGGTGCCCGGTTTACTTCTGCCAGCAGCGCGATGAACAGAATCGCCGCCGCCAATGGGTTCTGGAAGACATACCAGCCCAGAATTGGCGGATCGTTCTGCGCGTTGATGATATCGCCCACGCGCATCGATCCGGCCAGCAGCACCGGCACGACCACTGCCAGACCCATGCTCAGCTCGTAGCTGATCATCTGCGCCGACGAGCGCAGCCCGCCCAGGACGGCGTACTTGTTGTTGCTCGCCCAACCGGCCAGCACGATCCCGTAGATCCCGATGCTGGTGATGCCGAGAATCCACAGCACGCCGATGTTCGGGTCGGTCAGGCCCTGCGTCATCCGGTACCACTTGCCGTCGAACCAGGGCACGGTGATCGGCGGGCCAAAGGGAATAACCGCCACCACTAAAATGGTTGGCACCATCTTGATTAGCGGCGCGAGCCAGAAGAGCACGCGCTCAGCATTGCGCGGAGTCACATCTTCCTTGAAGATCAGCTTGATCCCGTCGGCCACCGGCTGGAGCAGCCCGGCCGGACCCGCGCGGTTCGGGCCGATGCGCGCCTGGAACCACGCGATCAACCGCCGCTCCCACAGGGTCATATAGGCGAACCCGGTCAGCAGCACGATAAACAGCAGCAAGCTGGTGCCGATCGCGTGGAGTGTGGTGCACGTCGTGTTCGCAGTGCACTCGATGATGGTGCTGGATTCACCTGGTCCAAACATCGCCTGGACTACTCCCCGATTTTCCGCACGGTACAGGCGGCTGGTGTGGCGGGCGTCGGCATGCTTGCCAGCCGCACGGGCAACAGAGCGTACCCGGCCGGCGCGCGCCCATCCACCCGGGCCATCGCCGTGATCTGATACCCGTCTCCCTCAACTGCGACACGATCCCCATCGGCGATCCCCAGCCGCACGGCGTCAGCCTGATTCAGCTCAACAAACGGCGAAGGCACGCGGTGGTGCATCAGGCGGCTCGGTTCGAACAGCACGTCGCGGTCGTACAGCACCCGCACCGGGACCAGCAACAGATCGGCGTCGCTGCTGGCCGGCGCCTCGACCGTTACCGGGCGCACCTCAAGTTGAGCCGACCCATCCTCTGCCACAGGCGGGATCGCAAGCCCAAGCCCGGACAGGTTGTAGTACGCCGTCCCGCCATAGTAGAGGTCGTCGCCGCCCACCAGCGGGAACTGCCGCTCGACCTGCGCCAGGCGTGGATAGCTGGCCTCAGCATAGGCCGGCACATGCGCTGTGATGTCCTTCATCACCGCCCCTGCAGAGATGCGCGACTTCGGACCGTTCAGGCGCTCGCCAATGGCCGCGAAGATCTTCCAGTCGGGCAGTGAGTCACCGATGATCCCCTGGACGGTGTAGAACCGCTGCACGCGTCGCATCCCGTTCGTAAACGTCCCCTCGCGCTCGGCGAAGCTCTGGCGCGGCAGAACCAGATCAGCCGCTTCGGACGTGGGTGTCATGAAGAGAGATGTCGCGACGACGAACTCCGCCCCGGTGATGGCCTGTGCCGCGCGAACGTCTTCGGCCACCGGGTTCGCCGCGCCGATGATCCACATCCGGGGCGGCACGTCGAGCAACGCCTGTGTCGCTTCGGCTGAGTAGCCAAGATCGTAGGCGCCCTGCATATTCGCGCCCGGCCACACCGCCACCAGACCGCTGTTCGCCCGCCCGGCGCGTCCGGTCAGGATCAAGAGATTGGCGGCGGCCTGCATCAACTCGCGGTGTTGCGCCAGCGACAGCCCTTCACCGCCGGCGAAGATGATCAGGTTCTCGGCGCTCAGCAGTGCACGGCCCGCGTCCTCATGCGCCGGCTTGACTCCCTTCAGCGCTGCCCGGAGCTGTGACAGCCCGGCGACGCGCGATTCCGAGAGCTTGCCCGTCAGGCTCTTGTCTTTCAGTGCCTGGGCCGTGAAGCTGTTCAGCACGCTCACCGCCTCGCCGTAGCGATAGCGCACGGTGGCGCGGGCGTAGCGATCCAGCTTGGTCGGGCGGGCGTTCGCAACGACAACCGCCGCGCCCCGATCCGCCGCCTGCTTGACCTGCAGCCACCAGATCGGCGCTTCTTCCTCAAAATCGGACGCAATGACCAGGATCGCGGTCTCCGGGCCGACGGCCCGTAGCATCGTCCCGCTGCCGACCCCGACCTGAGCGACCAGGTCGCCGCCGGTCATCGTCGCCGGCCAGACGCCCAGCTTCGGC
>DYEN01000507.1 GCA_020725705.1 Anaerolinea sp. | reverse complement strand
CTGGCGCGCGTGCCGGTGCGCGTCCACACCTTTCACGGGCACGTCTTTCACGGCTATTTCAGCCCGGCCAGGACGCGCCTCTTTCTGGCGCTCGAACGCCTGACCGCGCGCCTGACCGACCGCCTGATCACCATCAGCCCCGCGCTGCGCGACGAGCTGGCAAACGTGTATCGCGTCGCCCCGGCGGAGAAATTCGCGGTTATCCCGCTGGGGCTGGAACTGGCGCCGTTCGCCACCGCGCCGCGCCGCCAGGGGACGCTGCGGGCCGCGCATCTGATCCCGCCCGGCGCGCCGCTGATCGGGATCGTGGGGCGCATCGTCCCGATCAAGAATCACGCGCTGTTCCTGCGTATGGCGGCGCGGGTGTTGCAGGCGCAGCCGGACGCTTACTTCGTGGTGGTCGGCGACGGCGAGGACCGCGCCGCGATCGAGGCGCTGGCGGATCGCCTGGGTCTGCGCAAGCGCGTGATCTTCACCGGCTGGGTGCAGGACCTGGTGCCGGTGTTTAGCGACCTCGACCTGCTGGTGCTGTCGTCCGACAACGAGGGCACGCCGACCGCGATCATGCAGGCGCTGGCAGCGGGCGTGCCGGTCGTGGCGACGGCGGTCGGCGGCGTGCCGGACCTGCTGCGCGGCGGCGCGTGGGGCCGGCTGGTTCCGCCCCGCGATCCCGACGCGCTGGCGGGGGCCGTGCTCGGCGCGCTGGGCGATCCGCCGCTCGATCCGGCGCTGCGCGAGGCGGTGCTGGCGGAATACGACGCGGGGCGGTTGGCGGACGCGCTGGCGGCGCTCTATCGCGCGCTGCTGGCCGGGAAGGGGCGCCGCGTATGAGGCCGCGCCTTTCGCCGGCGATTCTGCCCAACTACGCGCGCCAGATCGGGATCGGCGTGGCGCTGGTTGCGCTGTTGGCTGGGGTCTATTTCCTGACATTCAACGGCGACGCGATCAGCAGCGACGAGCTGTTCCTGTTCGACGCGACCGAGAGCCTGGCCCGGCGCGGCAACCTGCGCATGAATTACCTGTACGACGTGCAGGCGCCGGAGATTCGGGCGGAAGTCGCGCCGCCGCTGGCGGACACCGAGCCGCTCCAGCCGCTGCTGGCGGTGCCGCTCTTCCGGCTGGCGGAAATTCTGCCGGGGATCGGGCTGGCGCACACCGTCTGGTTGTTCAACGTGCTGGTCACGGCGCTGACGGCAGGCGTGCTCTATGCCTATGGGCTGGCGCTGGACTACCGCCCGCGCGTGGCAGCGATCGTCACGCTGTTGTACGGACTGGGCACGATCGCCTGGCCCTACAGCCGGACATTCTTCCGCGAGCCGCTGTTCACGTTGCTGGCACTGCTCAGCGCGCTGCTCACGCTGCGGCTGCGCGAGGCGCTCGCCGCCGGGAAACGCCCGATCGGGCTGGCGCTGGCCCTGGTCGCGGCCTTCGCCGGGGCGCTCGCCTCGAAGGAAGCGACCTTCTTGCTGATCCCCGCCCTGGCCGTCCAGGCGTTTCCGGGGCGGCTGGCGCGGCTGCGCGCCCCGCGCCGGACGGTCACCGCCCTGCTGCTGGTGGCGGTGGCTTTGGCGGCGCTGCTGGTGGTGGCGGTTTATGCCGACGCGCTGTTCGGCGTGGACACGCGCCGCTGGGCGGTGGGGCGGCGCCTGGTCGAAGCGCGCGGCAACCTGGCCGAGATGTCCGAGGGCGTGCTTGGCTATCTGTTCAGCCCGGGGCGGAGCATCTGGGTCTATTCGCCGGTGCTGCTGGCCGGGTTTTTCGGCTGGCCGCGCCTGATCCGCGCCGGGCGTCTGCGCGAGATCGCCGTCCCGCTGGTGATGCTGCTCTCGTTTGTGTTCGGCTACGCGGCTGTGCGCGGGCCGCAGTGGTACGGTGGGACGGGCTGGGGACCGCGCTATCTCGTTCCGGTGACGCCCTTCCTGGCGCTGTGGCTGTTGCCGGTGGTCGAGCGCCTGCTCGACGCGAGCGCGTCGCGCGCCGGGCGGGTGGCACTTGCGCTGCTGGCGGCGCTGAGCGCGGGCGTGCAACTGATCAGCGTGCTGGTCCCGATCCACAGCTATTACGAACTGCTCGCCCGGCAGACGCCGCCGGTGCTGCCCTGGATCGACGGCGCGTGGCGCCCGCGCTGGTCCCCGCTGTGGGTGTCGATCGACTTGCTCGGCCAGCGCACGCCCGATCTGCTCTGGATGCACGCCATCGGGCCTGCGTGGCTGATGCCGCTGCTGGCGGGGGGCCTGATCCTGCTGGCGGTGCTCGTTCTGGTGGGGTGGGTGCGTCGCCGCGAGGGGACCGCGCGCGAGGTGGTGCTGACGGCTGCGCTGCTGGCGCTGGCCGCCGCTCTGGCGCTGGGCGTTGGGCTGGCTGCGGCACGCCACGACCCGCGCTACCGGGGTGATTTCGCACCACTGCGCGATCTGCTGGTCCGGCTGGAGCCGCAGCTTCGCCCGGGCGACGCGCTGGTACTCAGCGACAATACCTACCGGCCCTTCTTCATGAACTATTACAAGCAGCGCGCGCCGATGATCCTGACGCTGCCCTACTCGCCCGGCGTGCGGACCAGCCCGGAAGCGACGCCGCGCGTCGTCTCGGACGATCCCGACGCGCTGATCCACCCGTCGATTGCGCTGATCGTGGCCGATCTGGCGCAGCGCCACGAGCGGCTGTGGCTGATCGTGGATAGTAGCTCGTATGTGCCGTGGTCGAACCGGCCGGTCGAGCAATACCTGGCGCGGCACTACTTCCCGGTGACCGAGGTTCGCGGGGGCGATCTGGCGCGTGCCGTGTTGTTCGACCTGACGCCCTCGACCCCGCCCAGCGCGGCGCTCTGGCCGGAGCAGCGGCTCGACGCGATGTTTGGCGAAAGCCTGCGGCTGATCGGTATGGACCTTCCGGTGGGGAGCACGGTTGTGAGCGGCGCGAGCCTGCCGGTCTCGCTGCTGTGGGAAGCCGCCGGGCCGATCGCGCAGGATTACACCGTCGCGCTGCTGCTGATCGGGCCGGATGGGGCGGTCGCGGCGCAGCGCGACTCGTTTCCGGTCAACTACTTCGAGCCGACTTCGACCTGGCGCGCCGGGTCCCTGCACCGCGACAATCACGCGCTTGCCATCCCGCCGGGCACGGCGCCGGGGACGTACACGTTGTGGGTGGTGGTTTACGATTGGCGCACGCCCGAAGAGCGGCTGCCGGTGCAGATGCCGGATGGCACGCAGTCCGATCACGTGCTGATCGCAGAGATCGCGGTGGAGTGAGCGCGCGCGGCTAAACGGCGCGGCAGAAGCGGTTGATCCAGTCATGCGAGCGGCCGGGGTTGAGATAGCCGCCCACAATCGCCCAGCCACTCTCGGCCAGCAGGCGATCCAGCTCGTCCTCACGATAGTAGACGAAGAAGCGCTCGCCACCCGCCGGCGAGGATACCCAGGCTTCGCCCTCGCCTTCCTTGAGCGAGCAGTAGAGCGCGCCGCCCAGCCGCACGACGCGCCGCAGTTCGGCCAGGGCGCCGGGTAGCGCGGTACGCGGCAGGTGCAGCAGCGAGGCAGACGCCCACACCCCGTCGAAGCGGCCACGACCGAACGGCAGCCGGCACAGGTCGGCCAGCACCGGGCGATCCAGCCCATAGTCGCGGGCCACGCGCAGCATTTCGATCGACAGGTCCAGCGGGACGGGCACCAGCCCGCGCGCGGCCAGCGCCAGCGTGTAGTGACCGGGTCCGGCCCCGGCGTCCAGCACCAAGCCGCCGTCGGGGAGCATACAGGCGAACTGATCAAGCTCCGCTCCGAGCGAGGCATTCCCCAGCGCGCTGGCAAACGCCGCGGAATAGCGGTCGTAACTGGCGATGGTGCGGGCGGTTTCGTCAGACATTTAGTCAGACACACTGAACCGGGATATACTTCGGCCTGCGCCCTGCAGCCTCTCACGGCGCCCGGTCCCGATCGAGGAGCCTCGCATGGCAGAAGTCGGCCTACAACAGGATAGTATAGTAGATTTTCTTGTCAAATTGCTAAACACTCCCAGCCCGACCGGTTATCACCTGGACGTGCTCGACGCCGTCGAAACGGCGTTCGCGGCGCTGGCGATCCCGGATTTGCGCATGGAGCGCAACCCGAAAGGCGCGCTGGTGCTGACCTGGCCGGGCGAGCGAGACGACGCGCCGCGCGGCCTGACGGCTCACACCGACACCCTGGGGCTGATGGTCCGCGAGATCAAGTCCAACGGGCGGCTGAAGCTGCACATGCTTGGCCGATATATGTGGAACGCGGTCGAGTTCGAGGGTGTGACGATCCAGACGCGCGACGGGCGGCGCTACCGCGGAACGGTGGTGCCGGTCAAGGCCAGCGTGCATGTGCACCGCGCAGCGGGTGACGAGCCGCGCACGCAGGACACGATGGAAGTCCGCATCGACGAGCGGGTGAGCAACGCGGACGATGTGCGCGCGTTGGGGATTGAGGTGGGCGATTTCGTTTTCCTCGACCCGCGCGTTGAGGTCACCCCGAGCGGCTTCATCCGCTCGCGCCACCTGGACGACAAAGCGGGCGTGGCGTGCATCTACGGCGCGTTCCAGGCGGTACACGGCGCGGGTCTGCGCCCGGCCCAGACGGTGACGGCGCTGATCGCGAATTACGAGGAAGTCGGGCACGGCGCATCGGCGGGCTTTCCGCCCGACCTGCGCGAGCTGGTGGCGGTGGACATGGCCGCGGTGGGGCAGGGGCAGAACAGCGACGAGTTCAGCGCGGGGATCTGTGTGGCGGATGCCGGCGGCCCGTATCACATTGAGCTGACCGCCCGGCTGCGCGCGCTGGCTGAGGAAGCGTCAATTCCGTACCGGCTGGACATATACCCGCACTACGGGTCGGATGGCGAGGCGTACTGGGCGGCAGGCGGATCGGCGCAGGTCGCGCTGATCGGGCCGGGTGTGGACGCGTCTCATGCCTACGAGCGCACACACACCGAAAGCCTGCTGCACACCGCGCATCTGCTGGCGCGCTATCTGCTGTCCTAGAGGCTGCTATGAACTGTCTTTCCCTTACGCCGCGCCGGGCAAGGGACCTGAACCAGCCGTGGCGCACCCTTTCTCCCCGCAGCGAGGGAGAAGGGGCCGGGGGTTGAGGGGCGAAAATGCATACCATGCTCAAGAGGCAGCGCGAGCAGGACCGGTTGAGAGTAGGACACAACGGGTAGGAGCGTATGAGCTTGCGAGGGGTGATTTTCGACATGGGCGGCACGCTGCTGCATTATTCCCCGCCCGGTCAGGATTGGGCCGCGATGGAGCGGCTTGGTGCTCAGGGGGTTTATCACTATCTGCGTGCGCTGGACTACGAGCTGCCCCCGGAAGAACAAGCGCTCGGCGGCGCGTGGGAGATCGCGCATCGCCTGTGGCGGTCGATCAACGACCGGGATGTCTCGCACCTGACGCTTGGCAATCAGGTCCGCGAGCTGGCGCGTCAGTGGGGCGTGACCGACCTGGAGCCGGAGCAGCTTGAGGCGCTGGCGGAAGCCTACATGCAGGGCATCCAGACGATTGTGTCGCCGCTGGAAGGGGCCGCGGAGACGCTCGAAGCCCTGCGCGAGCGCGGCCTGCGCCTCGGCCTGATCTCCAACACACTCTGGGAAGGGCGCTACCATCGCAGCGACCTGGACCGCTGGGGCCTGACGCCGTATCTGGAAGTGCTGATTTTCTCCGCGGACGTGCAGGCGTGGAAGCCGTACCCGGCCGTCTTCCGCCGCGCGCTGAGCGCGTTGGAACTGGCGCCCGAAGAAGCGGCGTATGTGGGCGACAGCCTCTATTTCGACGTTTACGGCGCGCAGCAGGCCGGGCTGCGCGGGGTGTGGATCGAGCAGGAGCGGGCCGATCTGCCGGACGGGCTAAGCGTGACGCCGGATGCGACGATCCGCCGCCTGCCGGAGCTGATCCCGCTGGTGGATCAGTGGCGCAACAGCGCGCGGGGGCAATCGTGATGCAGCCTGCCTCGCCTTCCGACCCGTTCGATGACCTGCCCGGCCTGGCCCGGCGCCCCGCACCGGGCCGCCGGGTTTCGCTGTGGCTGCTGGTGCTGGTGGGCGCGCTGGTGCTGGTGCTCGGCGCGGGTGCCGTCTATGTGCTGCTGCCGCTTGACGCGCCGCTGCCGGACGACGTCGGCGCACGCTACGCGGGCCTGGAGCGCGGCACAACCGTCGAAGGCTTCCCGCGTTTGGGCCGGGCCGACGCGCCGATCGTGGTCGAGGATTTTTCCAGCTACGCCTGCCCACACTGCGGGAACTTCTTCGATGACGAGCTGCCCCGGCTGTTCGGCGCGATTGCGTCCGGGCGCGTGCAGTTCGTGCTAATCCCGGTTCCCTTTGGGCGGGGTGCGCCGGCGGCGGCTCGCGCCGCGTTGTGCGCCGGCGAGCAGGGGCAGTTCTGGGAGATGAACGACACGTTGTTTTACTGGCGCGAGCGCTTCGTCGGCTCGACCTTCCACACCCGGCGCCTGTCGATGGGGGCCGAGGCACTGGGGTTGAACCGCGCCGCTTTTGATGCGTGTATGGATGGCAGCGCCGTGCGCCAGGTGGTCGAGCGTGCACGCAACGAGTTCGAGCGGCGGGGCCTGCGCGGCACGCCGTCGCTCTTTATCAACGGCGAGCGCGTCCGCGACTACGCCGAGCTGGATGCGCTATCCATTCCGGAGAGCGGTGGTGCGGCATGAATCCGATTCTGGTTGACGCACACCAGGATATCGCGTGGAACTACTTCAACAATGGGCGCGACTTCCTGCAGAGCGCCTGGCTCAAGCGGCGCCGCGAGGTTGTCGACCCGATTTTCGTGCAGCGATACGGGCGCTGTATGAGCGGCCTGCCGGAGATGATCCTGGGCCGGGTGGCGGTGGTGTGTGGCGCGATCTTCGTCTCGCCCGTCTGGACGAAGATGTACCCGGACGAGAAAATCCTCTACGAGACGCCCGAAGAAGCATACCGGCAGGGCATCCGGCAGCTTGAGTATTACGAGCGGCTGGCCGACGAAAGCCAGCGCATCCGGCTTATCCGCACACAGCGCGACCTGGACGCCGTGCTGGCGACGTGGAGCGAGGATGCCGGGCTGGCCGACCATCGCCTGGGCATCATCATGCTGATGGAAGGCGCCGACCCGATCCTGGAACCGGAGCAAATCGAAGAATGGTACGAGCGCGGGCTGCGTGTCGTCGGCCCGGCCTGGACCGCCACCCGTTACAGCGGCGGGACGAGGGCGCCTGGCCCGCTGACCGATCTGGGGCGGGCACTGCTGGACGCGATGGCCGGCTTGAGCATGGTCCTCGACCTGGCACATATGGCGCCCGAAGCCGCCCGCGAGGCCCTTGATCGCTACCAGGGTCCGCTGTTCGCCAGCCATGCCAACCCGCTGCGTTTCCGCCCGGACCGCCCCGACCGCAACCTGAGCGACGACCTGATCCGCGGCATCGCGGAGCGCGACGGGGCGGTCGGCATCATGCCCTACAACCTGTTCCTGGTCAAAGACTGGCGCCTGGGCGACCGGCGCGACGCGGCGGGGATGGACACCGTGATCGCCGCGATCGATCATGTCTGCCAGGTGACCGGCAGCGCGCGCCACGTCGGGATCGGCAGCGATTTCGACGGCAGCTTCGGCAGCGAGTCTGTGCCGGTCGGCTTTGAAACGGTCGCGGATCTGTGGGAGATCGGTCCGGCGCTGGCGGCGCGCGGCTACGATCCGGACGATATCGCGGCGATTCTGGGCGGCAATATGCTGCGCGTGCTGCGGGCCGGGCTGCCCGAAAAGTAGGCGAGCGGATGGAGCGTTATACCGAGGCAAGCATCACGATCGGTGTGCTGGGCGTCGTTGTCACGCTGATCGGCCTGTTTCCGGGACTGGTGGGGCTGGAAGCGGCGCCGGGTGTGGGCGTGCTGCAAGTGATCGTGATTCTGGGCGGGTTCAGCCTGCTGTTCCTCGGAGCGTATATCTTCGTGCATCAGGCGTTCTACAAGGGCATGAAGCGCACGCTGGCACAGGATATCGGTATTCGCCTGACGCTGACCGGACTGGTGATCGCGGCGGCGGCCGGGCTGGCGGATGTGCTTGGCTTCGGCAGCCACCCGCCCACGCCGTCTACCCGCCCGCTGCTGGGCAAGCTTCAGGCGGCGGTGTTCGTCGGCGGGTTTTTGATCGCGTCGTCCGGGGTGGTGTTCTACGCGTTATTCGGCCCGCGCGAGGAGCCGCCCCCGGATGGAGCCGACGACGACACGCTGCCGCTCGACCGTCCGCCGGAGAATTAGGTGCTGCGCTGGCGGCGCAATGGGCGCACAAAGACGAGATAGATCGCTCCGCCGAAGATCAACAGATCGAGCGCGATCCACACCAGCGCCCACACCGCCGCCGATCCTCCGAACGTCTCTGCCATCAGCTTCGCGTCGTTCATCGGCATCAGCGCCCGCGGTAGCGACACGATCTTGAACAGGGTCCAGGCGTCGGTCAGCGCCTGCAAGCCGGTCAAAAACGCCAGGAAATAGAGCACCACCAGCACCACATCGCGGCGACCCTGCCAGCCGAGCAGGCCGAGCACCAGCGCGCTCGCCAACCCGACCGCCAGCGTCCGCAGGCTGTTGTCCGTCCCGGCGAAGACGAGCACTAGCAACACCCCGCCACCCGCCAGTGACCACCCCAGCCCGCGCTCAAAGCCGGTGTCGCGTGTTACAATCAGGGTCGTCGCCGCTGCGAGTACGGCCCCGGCAGCCAGCAGCTCAAGAGCCGACAGGTGGCTGAGGCGGATGCCCGAAAACAACACGCTCAGCAACCCGATCAGCGCGCCCAACCCGATTGCGATCAAGCCGGGGCGGCGCGTGTGGTGGGTCAGAAGCAGCAGCGCCGCGCCGAACAGCGCCGTTCCCAGATAGCCCGCCTGCAAGATGGCGAAAAGGGAGCCGCCGCGCGTATAAGCCAGCCCGGCGCCGTGCTCGGCGACCTCGAAGCGCAGGAATTCGCCGCCGGTCAGAATGGCTGCCAGCCCGTGGCCCAGCTCGTGGATCATCGTCACGAACAGGCGCAGCGGGTAGGTCAGCAGCGACAGTCCGGCAACCTGCCAGAGCAGCACGGCGACCGCGAATGCGGCGAACGCCAGCAATAGATCGCGCTGGCGGTGAGCGGTAGGATCGGCGAGCGACGACATGGTTGGCTCCTGGGCCGCGGCGGCCCGACCGATGGTTAGCGAGCCTGCAACGACGAAAGGACGTTCTGAATCAATGGCTTCCTCAAGCCCTGACCCGATCCGGTTTGGCACGGTGGGCAGCCCGCAGACGACCCCCACCAGCGGCACGGTGGCGGCCATCGAGCATACGCGCCTGCTGGGGCTGAATCATCTCGAGATCGCCTGGGTGCGCAGCGTGCGTGTCACGGACGAGAGTTGCCGGCAGATCGCCGTCTGTGCAGCGCAGCATGGGATCACGCTGAGCATTCACGCGCCGTATTATATCAACCTCAACAGCCAGACGGCGGACCTGATGCAAAAGAGCGACGAACGCCTGCTGGCGGCGGCCCGCAAAGGCTGGCTCGCCGGGGCGCGCGACATCGTCTTTCACCTCGGTTCCTATCACAACCAGCCGCCTGAACAGGTTTACGAACGAGTGAAGCAGAAGTTGCTGGAAATCCGCAGCATCCTCGACGCCGAGGGGGTCGATGTGATCCTGCGGCCCGAGACGATGGGCAAGCCGGCCATGATCGGGACGCTCGACGAGGTGCTGCAACTCAGCCGCGACGTGCCCGGCGTGCTGCCCTGCATCGACTTCGCGCATCTGCACGCCCGCGAGGGGCTGATCAACTCGTATGACGAGTTCGCGGACGTCTTCCGGCGTGTCGAGGCGGCGCTGGGCCGGGCCGGGCTGGAATCACTGCACGCCCATCTGTCCGGCATCGACTACGGCCCGCGCGGCGAGAAATTTCACCTGCCGCTCAACGAGTGCGACTTGCGCTATCGCGAGCTGTTGCAGGCGATGATCGATTTCGACGTGCGCGGGGTGGTGGCGGTCGAGGCGCCGCTCCCCTTCCATGTGGCCGACGCGCTGGTGATTCAGGCTACCTATCGCCGTCTGCGCGAAGGGCTGCCCGCTGCTGAAGCAGAACCCGGTGACTCGGGCGAGACCGATGAGCAATCGTAGGCAAACCGTTTGGTCTTGTGGGGGGGTGACGGTATTATTGGGAACATCTGCGGCCGGTCCATCGGCCCGGAAACTGTCGGTGTAAGGAGCTTGTCCCTATGAATGACTATGGAAGCCTGCGCCGCCGGACGCGCGACGCGGGCTGGCAGTGGACCCTGATGGGCTTGATCCTCGGTCTGGGCTTGGCGATGGTCGTGTGTGTGGGCGCGTATGCGATCGGCGCGATCTCGATCTCGGCGTTCGACAGCCAGAGTGACGAGCCGGACACGGTGATCGTGCCCAACGAGACCGAAGTGGCAATGCAGGCCGGCTTGCAGCAGACGGTCGTGGCTCAGCAGGCCACCATTGAAGCGCAGCGGGCGCAGTTGGACGCCGCGGCAGCCGGGCCGGCCGGTGATGCGACCGAGACCGAGGCGGCTACTCCGCTGGACGCCGGCGAAGGCGTGTTCGACGCGCAGAACGCGCCCGAAGTACTGCCTTCGCCGCTGCCCGGCAGCGAACAGCCTGCCGGCACACAGGCCGAATCGGTTCAGACCGAGCCGCCAGCGGGCGAAGGCGCGGCACTGCTTCAGCAGGCGCCGGAGACACCCGCCGGGCAGGGCGAGAATCAGCCGCCTGCCGCACCCGCTGCCGAGCCGATGGGCAGCACCCCGCTCCCCGGACAGGAAGCATCGGGCGAGACCTTTAGCGCTCTGGCAGCGCCCCAGCAGGCCGGCGCCGGGTTGACGGAAGAGACGACGCTTCAGGGCACGCCGTTCACCGGGCTGGCGTCGCCGACACCCGGCCTGGGGTCGGACGTGGACCCGCGCCTGCTGGCGATCGCGTCAGAGCTGGTGCCGGTGAACGGGGGTACCTTCACCATGGGCACGACTACCGAGGAAGCCGCGCAGGCCGTCGATGAGTGCGCGCTGTTCGGCAAGCAGTGCGACATCCTCTGGACGCAGGACTCCACGCCCGCGCACCAGGTGACGCTCGACCCGTATCAGATCGAAGTGACCGAAGTCACCACCACGCAGTATGTCGCGTTTCTGAACTGGATGGGTCCCGAGAGCCACAAAAACGGCTGTCTGGGTCAGCCATGTGTCAACACGTCGTTGGAGCAGCCCGAAACAAGCTACATCAACTACGACGGCGAGCAGTATTCGGTCAAAAACCCGCAATTCTACAGCAACCACCCGGTAACCCAGGTGACCTGGTGGGGCGCTGAGGCATACTGCAACGCGATTGGACGCCGCCTGCCGACCGAGGCCGAATGGGAGCACGCGGCGCGCGGCCCCGACAACTATTACTATCCGTGGGGCTTTGAGTTCGATCCGTCGCGCGCGATGTCGTCGATTAACGAGGCGCCGGGTACCGTTCCGGTGACGCAGTATCCGACCGGCGCCAGCCCGTACGGCGCGCTGAACATGGCCGGTAATGTCGAGGAATGGGTTCAGGACTGGTATTCGCCCAGCTACTACAGCGAGATCGCGACCAACCCGACCCTGGCGCTCAACCCGCAGGGACCGATCTCGGGCACGGAGCGCGTGCTGCGCGGCGGAAGCTGGGACACGATCCCGATCTTCCTGCGCTCGATGCACCGCCGCAGCCATGCCCCTGGCGAGCCGACGCCGTCCATCGGGTTCCGCTGCGTGTCGGATGCACCCGCGCAGGCTCCACTGACCTCGCCGCTGGCGGCGCCGGGCGGCACAGGGGCCGAGAGCGTGCCGGGTGGCGCGCCCGCTCTTCCGGCGCCGGGGTCCGGGACGCCGATCCCGACTGCCACCCTCGCGCCGGGTTAGCCGCGCACGCTCTGCGTCTGTGTAGGTGCTTATCCAGAGGCCCCGCCGCCCGGCGGGGCTTCTGTCTTTTGCTCTGGCATGCGTTATAATCGGCGGCGAACCGGACCGGACACCCCAATCAGGAGATACAGGCCGATGAAGCTGGCAATCGCCGCCGACCACGCCGGGTTTTCGCTCAAGGAAATGCTGGTCGAGGTGCTTCGCGCGCAGGGTCACGAGCTGCTGGACCTGGGCACCGACAGCGCCGACCGCGCCGTAGACTATCCGGATTTTGCCGAGGCTGTGGCGCGCGCGGTGGTGTCGGGCGAGGCCGAGCGCGGCATCGTCGTCTGTGGCAGCGGCGTGGGG
>DYEN01000506.1 GCA_020725705.1 Anaerolinea sp. | reverse complement strand
TAACGAACAGGGGAAAAGTTGGCGACAAGTAGACTTGGCCAGATTCACCAGCCGCGCGCCGCAGCCGGCCCGTCGCTTCGGCAGTCACCACACCAGGTCATCGGGCGACAGATCGCCGGCGAAAGGGTCGCCGGGCGGCGGCTCGTCACCGTTCGAACCGGCCCGTCGCGTGCCGGGGCGCTCGATCAGCGTGGGCCGCTCGCTGGCGCCGCCCGGAGGCTCGTCGACGCGCCGCGGCGGGAACCAGACCGCTTCCAGCCAGTCCGCCAGCGCCGCGACCATATCCGGCGTCATGCGCGCCCCCGCCTCGAACCCCGCCGGAGCAAAAGCGTAGATCCGCGCGAACAGGTCGCGCACCACGAAGATCACATACGGCCGCTCCCAGCGCGCCTGCGTCCATAGGAACGTGATCCCGTTCTCGCGCCGCAGCAGGTCCAGCCAGCCCCGCCGTTCCTCGTCCGCGAGCGGATCGATATGGAAGCTCAGCCCCATCATGCTCATCAGCGTGAAGGAAAACTCGACCGCCGCGCCGTTCTTCCCGCCCACCGGCGCGCCGACGGTCATCAGCGCCGAGTCGTCCTGGCTGGAGAAATACGCCGTCGTGCGGCGGATGACCGGCTCGCCGGGCGCAGGCGCAAAGCGCACGTGCGACAGCAGCGGCGCGTGCACATAGCGCTGCGCCAGTTCCTCGTCCAGATCGGTTTCCCCCGTGAAAAACCGCAGCAGCGTGGGCGGGGCAGCCGTGCGCAGCGTGGCGTGGTGCCCGCTGAGTCGCAAGTCTCGTGCCAGCCGCTGCCGGTCCTCATTCGTCACGCGCCGGATGAACTCGCGCGTCCGCCGGATCAGCTCGTCAGCCGGCAAATCGTTCAGCGAGGTCATGGTGTAATCCGTGTCAATCAGTCGGTCGCTGTCACGTCTGTCGGCCATACCGGTCCTTTCACCGCCTCGATAGCCGATTATATGCCACCCCGCCCGAAAGCAAAAGCGCGGCCCCGTCCCCTGGCAGCAGTTAGGTAAAACGCGGGTTAGAGAATCGCTAGGATACCGTTTGCCCCACCCACTGCCCATTGACAGCCCATCGCTCGGTCCCTTATACTCAAAACAGCGTTCGAACAAATGTTCTTGTATCGGTAGCACCTGGACGAGTGGGGACGGCCATGATCCGGCACTGTGACCGGGGCCAGCGCGCAACAGCAGTCCAACAGCCAGGCCAGCCGTCACGGTGAGGGAGCGCGATGGGCGACGATAACCCCACCAACCGCGAGCTGGTTTTCGCGTTTATTGTCAACTACAAGCGGGCGCACGACGGCCTCTCGCCCTCGATTCAGGAGATCGCCGAGGGCTGCCGCCTGAGCGAATCGACCGTCAAATACCATCTGCTCATGCTGGAGCGCGACGACCGCATTCGCGTGGTGGGTCGCCGCGCCATCGAGGTCACCGGCGGCATCTGGGACCTGCCGGATTATTGAGTTGTTCAGGCCCTTGACCGCTCACTCAAACGCCACCGTCTCGACTGTGATCCCGTCCGGCGCAACCGCGATCGCCAGCACCCCAAAGCGCGCGCCCGGCTGCCCGTAGGCCGCGATCACCTGCGCGGTGACCGCCTGCTCGACCGTCGCCCGCAGGTTTTCGAGCAGCCCCGCCTCGAACGCCGCGCCCGTATCCGTGAACGTCGCGTCGATCACCCGCACCGCCGCGCGCCCCTCAACCGCCTCGAGCGCCAGCCGCAGCCGCAACGGGCGTCCGCTGGCCGGGTTCCCTCGCGTCTCGTACCACTGCATCGTCGCGATCACCTCGCCCTCGCCCAGCGCGAACTGGGGCGACGCCGCGAACAAATCCCCCGCCGCGCCGCCGATCAACGCCTGCACCCCGCCTGCCAGCGCCGCCGCGTCCAGAGTCAGAACCGGTCCCGGCGGGGTCGGCGTAGGCGGCTCCGGTGAGGGCGTGTACGTAGGCATAACGAACGGGGTGGCCGTGGGTCGTGTGCGCGTCACCGCCGCGGTTGGCTGCGCCGGGGGCGGCGTCAGCGTGGGGACGGGCGTCCAGGTGGGCGGCAGCGTGCGCGCCGGGAGCGGCGTCGCCGCCTGGATTGGCGCGTCGGTCGCTGTGGGTGCCGGCTCGTTGTTCCCCGCGCCGCCGCAGCCGGCCAGCAACAGCGCCGCGCCCATCCCCAGCGCGATCATCTCCGCAGCCCGCCGCAGCCTCATGACTCTCACTCCCCCCACACCGGCAGGCGCGCCGGATCGCACACGCCGCCGTAGAGTGCCGCCTCGTCCACCTCGTCCGGCAGCCGCACCCACCCCCCGACCGTCTCGCCCGCCGCCGTCACGCCGATCACCGCCCGCCAGCGCGCGCCGGGGTCCGCCAGCCGCGCCCGGACCGCCGCCCACGCCGGCAGATCCTCGGCGCGCCGCCGCGATGCCTCGTCCGGCGCGGCATAGACGGGCAAGCGCAGCCCCGCCGGACGCTCGATCACCAGGCAGGTTGTCGGCTGCGCGGCGCGCGTCGCCTCCGCAGCGATCCACCTATCCTGCGTGGCGCGCAGCGCCGCGTTGTCCGCTTCGGCGCCCGCCAGCGCGGTCGCCAGTTGGGGCGCCAGCGCCGCGAAGGTCTCCGCCTGCATTCGCGCAACGCGCGTCGCCGCCTGCGCTGCGGGGTCGAGCGGGGTCGGCGTGGTGGTCGCCTGCGCCATACGATACGCCTCCAGCCCCGCCACGCCCAGCCAGAACCCGACCGCCAGCGCCGCCAGCGCCACCGCGATCAACGCCGGGATCGCCAGCGCCCGCCGCGTGACGTCTGCGCCCGCCGGGTGCGGCGCGATCGTCACCGGGACGCTCCACGCGCTCGCCGTGCGCTCGTCGTCCGGCCCGCGCAGCGCCCGCACCTGATAACTCGCCGGGCCGTCCGCGGCAGGGCACGCTGCCTCGCCGCTAAAAATCGACTCGCCCTGCTCCGGGTCGCGCCCCACAGGCGTCACGCGGATCTCATACGTGCGCGCGCCGGGGACGCGCTCCCACGCCAGCCGCCGCGCCGTGATCTCGCTGAAAACCGGCGTCGCCAGCCGGGATGGGGCGCGGACCGGCTCGCTCCACGCCGAGGGCATCCCCGGCGCGTAGAGCGCGTTGATCGCCCGCACCCGGAAATAGCGCCCCAGCGCCGTGTCGCCCGGCAGCGTGACCTCGGCCCGCTCGCCCCGGTACACGATCGCGGCGTCGGGCGGCGCGAAGTCGTCCTCTGGCGCGGCCTCGACCTCGTACCCCGACGCCGCCGGGATCGGTGTCCAACTCAGCCGGAGCGAGTCCTCACGCGCCCAGCGAATCGGCACCAGTACAGGGACCGGCAGCGTCAGCGGCAGGGCCGCGACCGGCGCGCTCGGCGCCCCCAACGCCCCGCCGACCAGCGGCACGACCCGATAATAGCGCGCCCCGTCCGGCGGCGGAGCGAAGCGATAGCTGACCTGGCGCCCGTCCGTCAGCTCCGCCAGCAGGCTCGGCGCCCCGAAGTCCGGCGTCGGCGCTTCCTCGATCCGGTAGCCGGTCGCTTCAGGAAGCTGCTCCCAGGCCAGCTCACAGGCCGACGGCTCCACCCAGCGGCAGCGCACCACGATTTGATCCCCCATGATCACGACCGGCTCGATCCACAGGTCGAACACGGCCAGGTCTGCGCGCGCTCCGTCGCTCAGCGCGCCCAGCGCCAGGCCGATTTCCGGCGTGGTCATCTCCGGCAGGTCGGGGATCAGCGGGGCCGCGCTGCGGCTCAGCACCACCAGCCGCGCCGCGTCGTAGAGCGTCCCGCTGAAGCTGTGTAGCGCGGGCAGATCGCGCCCCGCGCCGGGCGTCCAGACGTCATCATCCTGCACCGACGTGTCGAGCATCAGCGGGTGGCCGCGCGCTCCGAACAGGCACACGCCTTCCATGCCGAGCCACGCCAGCGCCATGCGCCCCCCAGACGGCGCACGATCCAGGCGGCCGCACGCGAATCGCACCGCGCCCGCTGTGGCGATTTCCCACTGCGGCGCGTCCGCCAGCCAGTCGTATAGCACGCCGGGCCACGCCGCACCGACCTCGCCGGGCTGCGTCCAGAGAAACTCTGCCACGCATTCGGCCAGAAACGCTGCCCCCTCGCCTTCGGCCAGGGCGAAGGCCAGCCGCTCGGCGTCCTGCACCGCGTGGAACGCGGCCCGCGCCGGCGAAGCATCGTCCGGCCCCCGGTGGTAGAACGCGCCCCACCGGCCGTGCGCACTGCGGCCCCGGTCCTCAGACCGGCCATCTGGACCCACGATCATGCGCTGGAGTGATGTCATCGCGACCTGGCACCTGCCGGCAAACTGCCCGTAGTGTATGCAACCGGCGTCATTCGGGCAAATACCGGGCCGTCCGGATCGATGAGTGGGGTGTGAGCGCGCGATGAATTTCTCGCCTGAGAGGCTCTCAAAAGCTCTCAACATGCGTTTCCGATAGCTTTTGAGAGATCAACGCCTGTATAAATTGTGCGACGTGACACAATTGAGCGCGCCGGCGGCAGTCTGCATCGCCCGCGCGCTGAGATCAAGGGGATTGAGGTAGGGAGACAGACATGGACATCACTCGCAACTGGCGCTTGAAGACGAGCCGTAGCCAGCTTCTGGCCGCCCGCCGTCCGGACGGCACGCTCATCATCCCGCAGCAGGCAGGCCATCCCGCCCGGCCGGTCGAGGTCTTCGACTTCGAGGACGCGCTGGCCGCCGCCCCGCTGAGTGCAGGCGAGGGCTACGCCCAGGCCGCGCGCTAAGGAGCCAGGCCCGATGGCCCCGACGGTCGCAAGCGCCTACTATCAAGAGCTGGCGCATCAGCTCGCCTACTGGAACCAGTTCCGGCAGCCACAGCCGCGCCCCGGCGAGAGCGAGGTCGAGTTGTTCCCGCTCTCCGGCAAGGGGACCATCTACAGCTTCACCACGGTCACCGCGCCCGCCGAAGACTTCGAGCCGTTCGCGCCCTATCCACTGGCGTTGATCAAGCTCGATGAAGGCCCCCTGATCACCGCCCAGCTCACCGACCTGAGCGGCCCGGTCGAGATCGGCCAGCGCGTCGAGATGGTGATCCGCAAGCTGCGCACCGATGGCACACGCGGCATCATCGTCTACGGGCCGAAGTTCCGCCCGCTGCTGCGCCCCGAGGCGAGTTAACTGCACAGGCATCGCGGCCTTCTCCCGGAGGCTGCCGCAGGCCCGCGTCGATTGCCCGGCGCGGGCCGTTTGCTTTCCGCGCAACCTCAACTTAATCTAGATCAAGGACGGCACAGCGTCGATCTGCTATGCTGCGCTTTTGTGGTGCGCTCGCTTGGCGATCGCACGCCCGCCGGAGAATAATCGACCAAAAAGAGAGCACGGTTCCATGCCAACCCTTGCCCGCTGGTACATCAAAGCCGGCCTGGTTTACTTTGTGCTGGCGCTGATCGCTGGCGTGCTCGTTCAGGCACGCAACGTCGTCGATCTCCCCTCGTGGGTGGCGACCCTCCGCCCCGTCTACATCCATCTGCTCGCCGTCGGCTGGATCACGCAACTCATCATCGGCGTGGGCTACTGGATGTTCCCCAAGTTCAGCCGCGAGAACCCGCGCGGCAGCGAGCAGCTCGCCTGGGCCACCTTCATCCTGCTCAACGTCGGGCTGGCGCTGCGCGTCATCAGCGAGCCGCGCGTCTCCATCCGCGCCGAACCCGATCTCGGCTGGATGCTGGCGCTCTCCGCCGTCTTGCAGTTGATCGCGGGCTGGCTGTTCGTGATCAACACCTGGGCGCGGATCAAGGAGCGCTGAGATGCCGCCGCTCAGTGTGTGGATGGTGCGCGTTGCCCTGCTCCATCTGGGGATCGGCTTCACGTTCGGCGCGCTGATGCTGTTCGACAAAGCTGTCCCCACGCACCCGGACATCTGGCGGCTGTGGCCGCTGCACCTCGAACTGACCCTCATCGGCTGGACCGTCCAGCTCGCGATGGGCGTCGCCTTCTGGATCATGCCCCGCTTCGCCCGCCTGCCCAACCGCTACGGGCGCCGCACCACGCTGGCCTGGGCCGCGTTTGCCCTGCTCAACGCCGGCGTGCTGGCCGTCTGCGCCGGGAACTGGTGGCCGTCCCTGGCCGATCTGACACTGGCCGGTCGTATCGCCGAATTGGGTGCTGTGATATCATTCATCATACACCTGTGGCCGCGGATCAAACCGCCCGGTGCCTGATCGCGCGTATCGGTACCTCGCCTGACTCCACTCGCCATCGCTGACGAAAGGGGGTGTCTGCCGCTCGACAGAGATTGCTGACGCGCTCTGCCTCAAAGAACAATGCTCGCCAGATTTAGATTTCTCGAACCAAAAAGGGGGACTTAATGACGGACCATCTCACCACCCCGCCCAACCACACCCCTGGCTGGCTGACCGCTGGCCGTGTCCTGATCATCGGTCTGGTCGGTGTCATCATTGTGATCGGGCTGATCCTGATCGTGATGGCGATCGGCGCCGAGCAGGCGCGCGAGCCGGATGTGCGCGTCGACGCGCTGGCCGGCAGCCGTAACGCATGCGTTACCTGCCACCGCCGGACCACCCCCGGCATCGTGGAGCAGTATGGGCGCAGCACAATGGCCGCCGCCGAAGTCAGCTGCGAGAACTGCCACGAGGTCCGCGCAGACTACCCCGGCGCCGTCGAGCACGAAGGGACCTACGTCCTGCGCACGCCGACGACCGCCATGTGCGAAACCTGCCATACCGCCGAGGTCCGCCAGTTTTACCAGAGCCGCCACAGCATCCCCGCCTATGCCGCGATGGTCGGCCTCGAAGGGCTGACGGAAGATCAACTCGTGCGCTATAACGCCATCCCCGAAGCCGCCGTCAAGCCCAACGAGGAGCGCAACGCGCTGTACCATATTGAAGGGCCGGACATCACCCGCTTCGCCTGCGAAGCCTGCCACAACATCGGCGCCCCCGCCGCCGACGGCTCCATCGGCCAGTGCCAGAAATGCCACCTGCGCCACGAATTCAGCCGCGAGCAGGCGCGCAAACCCGAAACCTGCAACGCCTGCCACATCGGCCCCGATCACCCGCAGTGGGAGATCTACCAGGAATCGCCGCACGGCATCGCCTATATGACCATGGGCTACACCTGGAACTGGAACGCCGCCGCCGGCACGCTGACCGTCAACGACTTCCCCGCCGCCACGTGCGCCATCTGCCACATGAGCGGCTTCGGCGCCACCGGCACCACGCATGACGTCGGCGACCGCCTGACCTGGTATCTCTTCCAGCCCATCAGCGAGCGCCGCCCCGGCTGGCAGGATAACAAGGCGCGCATGCTCAACGTCTGCCAGGAGTGCCACAACGCCAACTTCCTGACGGACTTCTACGACGACGCCGACCGGCTCGTGGGCGCGATCAACGCCTGGGTCGAGGAAAGCGACCGCATCATCCAGCCGCTCAAGGACAGCGGCCTGCTGACCGCCGAGCCGTTCGACGAGCCGATCGATTTCGTCCACTTCGAGCTGTGGCATCACTGGGGCCGCACCGCCAAGTTCGGCGCCTGGATGCAGGGACCCGACTACACCCAGTGGCACGGCGCCTACGAGATGCTCGCCGACCTGGCCGAGCTACGCGAAATGGCCGCCGCAAAGCTTGAGGCGGCCGGCCTCGAAGTGCCCGCCGAGCTGGGCGCGCCCGCCGGAGAAGCGGCCGGGTCGGACGAAGCGGGCGAGGCAGCCGATGACGACGCCGAATCGCCCGAAACACCGCCGCCGGCAGGGAGCTGACCATGTATCACCTGGCGACGCTTGCACCGCCGATCGCACGGTTCCGCTTGCCGTTCTCGCGCGATCAGTCGATGTTGCTGCTCGCAGCCGTTAACGAGATCTTCCTGGGCATCGACATCTACCTGGCGCACAGCATCAGCGGAACCATCGTGCGCAACGAATGGATCCCGATCATCTACGGCCCTGTCGCCGGGATCATCCTGCTCTTCGCCGGGCTGATCGCGCTCCGGAACCGCCCGGCGGCCACCCTGCTGGCGACCGTCGTCCTGGTCGGCAGCATCGTCGTTGGCCTGCTGGGCGCCTACTTCCACCTGATTCGCGCTGCGCTGCCCACCGGCCCCGCCGGCGAGCGGCTCACCGTTCGCCTGCTCGTCTGGGGGCCGCCCGTCCTCGGCCCGCTGATGTTCTCGCTGGTGGGTCTGTCCGGCCTGAGCGCCGCCTGGGTCGAGGACCCGCCGGACAGCGGGCGCCTGCGAATGCCGGGCGGCCGCTACCTCAGGCTACCCCTCAGCAAGACGCGCGCCTTCTTCCTGATGT
>DYEN01000044.1 GCA_020725705.1 Anaerolinea sp. | reverse complement strand
TGGAACGAAGCCGCCGCCCGTGGAGCCGAGGCGATCAGCGATCTGTTCCAGTTTTCGCGCGGGCTGCGGCTGTTCTTCGGCGGACTGGGCGAGATTATCGGGCTGGGCGGGCTGATGCGGCGGTTCGGCGGGCGGACCCGCGTCGAAAGCGTGCTGGATGAACACCGCGTGATGGAGACCTTCGAGCGCATCCCGCCGCTGGTGGACAAGCTCGGCCCGCGGCTGGAAAGCCGCGACCTGCAAGATATCGACGACCTGGTCGACTATACGCGCGCCGCCGTCAAGGAACTGCCGCCCAACTTGGCCGACAAGGTCATCGGGCGCATCCAGACGCCGCTGCGCTATGAGGCGCGCTTTATCCGCGATGTGCGGGGGCGGCTCGACGATCTGCTGCGCGACTCCGAGCGCTTCGAAGTCGGGCGGCTGGATCGGACGCTGCGCAACACGCTGGTCCTGCTGACGGTGTGGGAGATCCTGGCGCTGGCCCTGATGGTTGTGGTTGGGGTGACCGCTTTTTCCGGCACCACGCCCGACGCGGGGTCGCTGTTATTGGTCTTCGCGCTGGGGCTTATCCTCGTGGTTGGCGGGCTGGCGCTGGTTCCCATCCGGGGCTGGTTCCTGCGGCGCGCGTATTTGCGGCGGCAGCATGCCAACCGCGACGAGTATCTGCGGCTGCTGCGCGAGGCGGCGCACGAGCTGATCGCGTATGGCGTGCAGCTTCGCCAAGACGCGACGGCGCCGTTCACCCGGATGGTCGAGTCTCAGTCGGAAGTGCTGGAAACGCTGCGAGACGAGCTACAGGCCCAGCAGCACGCGCTGACCCGCATTCAAGGGGGGCTGGCGGCGCTGGAACCGGTCGAGGCGCGTCGCCACATCGAGTAAGGGTGCAGACTGTACATGACCAGTATTGTCTTGGAAGGCCCAATTGCCGAGGCCCGCGAGCGCGAGGTGCGCCTGCTGCATGACGCCGCCGAGCTGGTCGGGCAGATCGGCGGCGAGAGCAGCGCCGAAGACCGACGCCGCTTGCTGCAGAACGCGTTGGACCTGCAGGAGATGTTCTTCCTCGTCGTGGTCGTCGGCGAGTTTAACTCGGGCAAGTCGACCTTTATCAACGCTCTGCTAGGCGACACGCTGCTTCCGATGGGCATCACTCCGACGACCGACGCGATCGAGCTGGTGCGCTGGTCGAACCGGCGTAGTAAAGAGCCAAGATGGCGCGATGAGGAAGTGGTGCGCGAGTGGACGCATCCCAACACCGGCGGGCCGGGCGTGGTCATCGTGGACACGCCGGGAACCGGCTCGGTCTTCCGGCGGCACGAGCAGATCGCCAAGAGTTTCCTCAGCCGCAGCGATCTGGTGATCTTTCTGCTTTCCGCCAAGCGCGCGCTGGCCGAGACCGAGCGCCTGTACCTGGAACTGGCGCGCGACTATGGCAAGAAGATCATCGTTGTGATCAACCAGACCGATCTGCTGGAAAAACGCGAGCGGCACGAGGTGGAGTCTTTCGTGCGCCAGCAGTTGATCGAGCTGCTCGATCTGCGCCCGCCGATTTTCATGATCTCGGCGCGCCAGGCGCTCAAGCAGCGTGGACACACGGGTATTTTCACGGCGTCCGCGGATGACCCGGGGGGGATGAACCCGGTCCGCGACTATCTGCGGCAGACCTTTGAGCGCGTGCCCCCGGCCAAGCAGAAGCTCTATGCTCAGCTGGACTTTGTGGATTCCATTGTGCGCAAATACCGGGATTACATCGAACAGCAGGTGGGGCTGGTGTCGAACGACACCGCGCTGGCCGAAAGCCTGCGCAAAGAACTGGAGCGGCAGGCGGAGTCCCTGGACGATCAGCTCGCGACGGCCAAGCGCGAGCTGGACCGTGTGTTCGATGGACTGAAGGAACGCGGGCGCGCGTTTATCCGCGAGAATCTGACGCTGCAACACGCCACGCGGGCGCTCAACCAGGACGAGATGCAGGCCGATTTCGAGCGCAAGGTCGTCGGCAGCGCCATCGACCAGATCACGACCATCTCGGAGCAGTATGTCAACGCGGTGGTGGACAACAGCCGCCGCTACTGGCGCAGCATCCTCGACCGCCTGACCGAGCTGCAAACCCGGCTGGATCAGGAGGCCGGCGCGGTTGACGCATCGGGATATGCCGAACAGCGGGCCGCCCTGCAGGAAGCGATCGCGATTGCGGATCGCGAACTGAAGTCGTACACGGACCAGAGCCTGGCAGAGAATCTGCGCCACACCTTTCGCTCCAACCTGATCGGCTTCTCGGCGGGCTTTACCGCCATGCTGGGCGGCGCGATCGCGGTCGCGCTGGGTGTGGCTGCGCCGGGCGCGGTCACGGCAACCGCGGGGGCGGTCATCGCGGCGGTGGTCGTCGGGCCGGCGCTATTGATCGGCGGGTTATCGGCAGCGGCGCTGTACTGGCGCAAACTGAAGCGCGATGCGATCAACGAGCTGGATTCTCGGCTGGACGCCCTCAGCGCCAGCTATCACCAGGCGATGGTGGACCTGACGCACCGCGAGCGGAACCGCCTGCTGCAATATGGCCAGCAGATTCTGGCGCCGGTCTTCAGCCAGCTCAGTGTGCTCAACGAACGCTACACGCAGCAGAAAGCGGCGCTGGCGCAGATCGAGGAACGGTCGAGGGCGCTGCGGCGCGACATCGACGCGATTACGATCATCACTGAGGAGTAGGGGGAGCCGGCCTTACTCGTAATTGAAGTGAATCACTTCCTGGCTGAACCCCACGATCTCGACATCAGGGCGGTTGTGCTCGATCCAGCGCAGGATGCGCGCCAGCATACTCTCGGCGTGTCCTGCGCTGGTGCTGATGAGTGCGAGTCCGATTGCTGCGGATTGCCAGGTGTCGTGCAGCGCAACCTCGGCGGCGGCGACGTTGAACTCGCGGTGCAGGCGCGCGGTGAGGGACTTGACCACGCCGCGCTTTTCTTTGAGCGACGCGGTCCCCGGAATGTCTAGCTCGACCGTAGCCGCCAGGATCACCATCGCCGCCGGGCCTAGAGATAGGCGTCGAAGCCGGCGGCGCGCAGCCGCTCGACCACCTCGCGCACGTCCTGCGAGCGGTCGCGGTGGCAGACCAACAGCGCGTCGTCGGTGTCCACAATAATGAGATTGTCTACGCCGATGGTGACGGTCATGCGGTTGCTGATCACGAGGGTATTGCGTGTGTCGATGCGCAGGTTGTTGTCGCTTTCGCCGCGCATGATGTTGCCCTCCAGATCGCCCGTCAACACTTCGTACAGCGACGCCCAGCTTCCGACATCGCTCCAGCCGATATCGACCGGGATCACGGCGACATCGCGCGCGCCTTCCATCACAGCGTAGTCGATCGACTGCCGGGTCATGTTCGGCCACTGCCGCTCGAGCGTTTCCAGGTAAGCGTCGGTCCCGATGCTGGCCGCAATCGCCTCAAGCGCGTCGTACATGGCGGGCTGCTGGCGCTTAAATTCCTGCATCACGCGGTCGGCGGTCCAGATGAACATGCCGCTGTTCCAGCTATAGTCGCCGCTGGTGACGAACGAGATCGCGGTTTCGATATCCGGTTTTTCGGTGAATTGCTCGGCGACGTAAGCCTGGAAGCCGTTCACCTCGGCCAGCGGCTCGCCGCGCCGGATATAACCAAACCCGGTTGACGGAAACGAGGCGGAGATGCCCAGCGTCACGATGTGCCCCCGGCGCGCAAGGATGGCTGCCGCTTCGAGCACGGCCCGGAAGCGGGCTTTCTCGGCGATGTGATGATCGGATGCCAGCACGGCGATGACGGCGTCCGGATCGCGATGCCGGATGTGGATGGTGCCCAGGCCGACTGCCGGGCCGCTGTTGCGGGCCGAGGGTTCGATCACGTAGTTCTCCGGCGGGATCTGCGGCGCGGCGGCGCGTAGCGGCTCGCTGAGCGCTTCGCTCGCCACCACGATCACCCGCTCCGGCGGCAGCAGCGGCTCCAGGCGCTCGACCGCGATCTGGAACATCGACTTGTCTTCGACCAGGGGCAACACCTGTTTGGGGCGGGACTTGCGGCTCAGTGGCCACAGCCGCGTGCCGCTGCCCCCGGCCATGATCAGCGCGTAGTAATGATCCATGTCGCTCGCTCGTTTGTGTCAAGCGCCGGTGATCCCGGCATACATCCCGATCAGTCCAGGTGGTAGGGTTCGCGGCCGCTGCGGGCCAGCGCGTAGTGCATGCCTTCCAGGCGGCGAACCATACCTTTCAATTCCATCAATGACAGCGCGCTGCTGACTTCGGTGATCGCCAGCCCACTGCGCCGGCAAAGCTCGTCGATATGGAGCGGTGCGTCGCCCAGGGCTTCGAGCAGCGCGGCTTCGGTCGGGTTATCCGGCGCGATCTCCACGATCTGGGCGCGCGTGGCGACGGTGTCGCGCGTCAGGTTCAGCTCGTCGAGAATATCTTCGGCGCAGGTCACCAACTTGGCGCCGACCTGGATCAGCGCATTCGTGCCGGCGCTTGTGCGCGCGTTGATGTTGCCGGGCACGGCAAAGACGTCGCGGCCTTGCTCGGCAGCGGCGTCGGCGGTCAACAGGGCACCGCTGTTCGCCGGCGCTTCGACCACTACCACACCCAGCGACAGTCCGCTGATGATCCGGTTGCG
>DYEN01000505.1 GCA_020725705.1 Anaerolinea sp. | reverse complement strand
TCGTCGTCGCTGACCTCGGGGGCGACCGGCGGCTTGCGACGCTTGAGCAGGTAGATGCCGATGAGAACGAAAAAGCTGGCAGAATAGAGGGCAATCGTCGTGCTCGCCAGCATGTACAGCGCCGCCAACAGAACCTTGAATGCGTCTAGCAAAACGGACCCGCCTCTGTGTGAGTGTCGATCAAGCGCGCACCGGTGCCTGATCGCGATCCTAGCGCCCCCGCCCCGGCGCGGCAAGAGCCGATCCCGTCGCCCACCTAGTCGATGCCGCGCAGCGCATCCAGGCGGCGCAGTGCCGCGGCGTAGTCCTGTTCCAACCCGGCGGCCATCTCGCGCAACAGGTCGCGCCCCTCGCGCGCGGCGAAAGCCGACTGCACTTTGAGCTTCATCAGATCGCTGTTGAGCAGCGTGATCCGCTCGCGGGCCAGCTCGCCGATCCGGCGGGCAAGCTGGTCGTGGATCTGCTGAAGCTGCTGCAACTCCAGCGCGGCGAGCGGCTCGTCGGCACTGGCGGCTGCGCCCGGCCCGTCCGCCGGTGACGCCTGGGCCAGTGTGCGCAGCACCGGCAGATCCTGCCGGGCGTAGGCGGCGTTGATCTCGGTCATCAACCGGTTGCGGTGGGCGCGTTCCTCAGGGTCGGTCGCCAGATCGGGATGGTAGCGGCGCACCAGCCGCCGGTATAGCGTGCGCAGGGCCGTCTCGGGCCGCTCCGGGTCGATGGGAAGATCGGCGCGGGGGTTGGCGGTGGGCGTGAAGCCGGGCGAAGGCGTCTTCCAGGTGCGGCGGTACTGTTCCTCAACCGGCACATAGCCGGGTGGCGGCGTCCAGCCCGTGTCGTCGGCCAGGGTGTATCCCAGCGCCGTGGCCCGCTGCTGTGCCTCAAGCTCGGCGATCGCGTCGCGCACAATCGCCAGCCGTTCCAGCAACGGGCGGATCAGCCTGTCGTAGCGGGCGGTGAAGTCCCGCAGCTCGCGCTCCAGGTCGATCAACTCGGCTTCGAGCGCGGACAGCTCCGTTTCCTGGCGCTCGATCTCGGCGCGCAGAGCAGCGATCCGGGCGTGCAGGTCCAGCATGGCAGGCGCCCCCCGGCGATCACTCGCGGCGCCGTCGCACGCCGCTGACACGGTACATCACCGGCAGTGCCAGCCCGTCGCGCAACTTGCGCGGCGCGAGCGGCTCGGTGGCAAACAGCGGCTCGACCTGGGCCTGCGTCGCCGCGCTGATCAGGATCTCGCCTTCCAGCGCGTTTTCTTGCAGCAGCCTGGCGAGCGTCACCGGCTGGCCCAGCGCCGAGAAGCCGCGCCGGTCCGGGCTGCCCAGGCTGCCGACAATCGCCGTGCCGGTTGCCACGCCGATCCCGTAGAACAGGCGGTGATCGAGCGGCAGGACCTCGTGCAGAGCGCGCACATCGTAGGCCATCGTCAGCGCGGCGCGGACGGCGCGCTCGGCGTGGTCTTCCTGCGGGTTGAGCGGCGTGTTGAACAGCCCGATCACCGCGTCGCCCAGGTATTTGTCGACGATCCCATCGAAAAGCTGAAGCGCGTCGGTGCTGACGGCCAGGTACTGCGTGATGACGCCCATCAGGTCTTCGGGCGGAAGCTGCTCGCTGAAGGCGGTGAACCCGCGCACATCGGCGATCAGAATCGAGATCTCGCGCTCGGTGCCGCTGAGGCCCAGCTCGTCGATGTTGAAGATGTTCGAGATCAGGCTCGGCGGCAGGTAAGTCCGCACAACATCGAGCGTGGCGTCGCGCTGTTTGAGCGCGGTCAGGTCATCGACCGCCAGCGCCATCCCCACTGTCAGACCCTGCGCGTTGCGCAACGGAGTCAGCTTGAGGTTGAGCGTCAACGCGCCCCGGCCGGGCACAACCGGCTCGATCTCGACCGATTGCGGGACGCCCTGCTCCAGCACCGGCGCGATCCGCTCGCTGATAGCCTGATAGATGATCGGGAGCGCCTCGCGCAGGGGGCGGCCAAGCGCGTCCTCAGCGGCCACGCCCAGGATCGACTCGGCGGCGCGGTTGAAGATCAGGATGCACCCGGCGCGGTCGGCAGTGATCACGCCACTGGCAATCGAGGCCAGCACATTGTCCATCAGCTCGCGCAACTCGCTGACCTCGGCCAGGGCGCGGCGCTGCCGTTCAAAGAGGCGCGCGTTCTCGATCGCGATTGCCGCCTGCGCCGCGAAGGCCATCAGCAGGGCCAGGTCGTCCTCGTCGAACAGATCCGGCACGCGCTGGTTGTCGGCGTAGACCACGCCGGTGACGCGCCCCTTAACGATCAGCGGGACGCACAAGATCGAGCGCGGCGCGTGCATCATGATGCTGTTGTGCACGCTCAGGCGCGGATCGAGCAGCGCGTTACGCGCGACGATCGGCTGGCCGGTCCGGGCGACTTCTTCCACCACCGTCCCGCTGACGGCGAACCGGCTGGTGTCCAGCGTCTGGCGGTCGGCGCTGCGCGCCACGCGAAAACGCAGCTCGCCTGTATCGGCGTCGCGCAGCACGATATACCCTCGCTCGGCGCCGGTCAGCGCGATGGCGGTGTCGATCACCTCGTTGAGCACCGTGTCCACATCCAGCGAGGAATTGATCAGGCGGGTTGTGGCGGTCAGCGCGCGCAGCTCGTCCAGCTCGCGCCCGGCTTCCTGCACGCGAGACATGAGCGCCTCGCAGGCGGCGCGCAGCGCCCCGAGCCGCTCCAGCACCGCCGGCGACACCGCGACCCCACGCTGGCGGATCATCTCGTGCTGCGCCCAGAGCATCTGCTCGAGATCGATCACCTGCTGCGCAATCGTCCGGATCAGGTCCTGGGCGCTGCTGTCGGGATTGGCTCGTTCAAACATGGCTGCCTGCCAGCACCTCAGCGCGCGCAGAGGACCTCGTAGACCGTCACCGGCTGGCGGCGGCCCCGCACCTGAATCGTCGCGTGCTGGCTGATGTGCATCCGGGTTTCGGCATTCTCAATCCGGTCGCGGCACAGGCGGTAGGTATCTTCGCTGATGATCAACTGGCCGTAGGTGGCATGTTCCTGCAGGCGCTTGGCGAGGTTGATCGTGTCGCCAATGGCCGTGAACTCGCGCCGCGTCGCGTTGCCGACGTTGCCGAGCGTCGCCACGCCACTATGCACCCCGATCCGGCAGCAGAGTTGCGCCGGGTCGCCCAGCCGGGCGGAAAGCGCGCGTAGCTCGTCGAGCATGGTCAGCGCGGCCAGCACCGCTTGCCAGGCGTGGTCCTCGTCCGGATTAAGCTGGGTGTTGAACAGGCCCATCACCTCGCTGCCCACAAACTTATCAACCAGGCCCCGCCGCCGGTGGATCGCTTCGGCGCTGGCGGTCAGGTACTGGTTGACGCGCTCCAGCAGGGCGACCGGATGCAGCTCGGCAGCCAGTGCGTCGATGGAAAGCGTTTCGACGAACAGCACCGAGATCATGCGTCGCTCGCCGCCCAGGGCCAGCCCGTCGACGCTCTCGATCTGATCCACCATCGCGGGCGGCAGATAGCGCCGCACCATCGCCAGGGTCGCGTCGCGCTGCTTGATTTCGCTCAGATCGTCCAGCACAATTGCGACGCCTTCCGTCCGCTCGCGCACCCGCAGCGGTGTCAGCTTCAGCACCAGGCTGGCCGGGTCGCGCCCCGCCATAGGCAGATCGACTTCGATCGTATTACCCCGCCCTTCTTCAAAGATCGCCGCGAGCGCCGGTTGCATGGCGCCGTAGAGCACCGGCAGAGCCGCACGCAGCGATCGATTCAGCACATCCCCGCGCGGCTGGCCGAGGATCGCTTCTGCCGCGCTGTTGTACAGCGTGACGATCAGGTTCACATCGGTTGTGATCACGCCGCTGGCAATCGAGGCCAGCACGTTGTCTAGCAGCTCGCTCATCTCGCTGGCCTCGGCCAGCGCGCGTTGCAGGCGGGTAAAGAGCAGCGCGTTTTCGATCGCAACGGCGGCCTGATCGGCAAAGGCCACCAACAGCGCCAGCTCATCCTGGCCGAAGAGCGCGTCCTTGACCCGGTTGTCGGCGTAGACCACGCCGACCATCACGCCGCGCGCCACCAGCGGCACGCACAGGATCGAGCGCAGCGCGTAGAACACCACGCTCTGCTGGGTGGCGAAGCGCGGGTCGTCCTGGGCGTTGGTCGTCACCACCGGCTCGCCCGTCGCGATCACCTGCTCGACGATGGTCCGGCTGACGATGAAGCCGCTGCTGTCCAGCGTTTCGCGGTCCATGTTGCGCGCCACGCTGAACACCATCTCGCCCGTGTTGTCGTCGCGCAGCATGATGTAACCGCGCTCGGCGCCGGTCAGCGCGATCACGGTGTCCATCGCCTCGTTGAGGACTTCCTGCACGTCCAGCGACGAGGTGAGCATGGCCGCCGTGCCGGCCAG
>DYEN01000504.1 GCA_020725705.1 Anaerolinea sp. | reverse complement strand
CCGGGCGGCGTGGTCGAGGAAGCGGCGCTGACGGAAGTTTTCGTGCCCAGCGGCCTGCCCGCCACCGGCTATCCCCCGGCAGACGACCTGCCCGGCACGGGCGAGCCGTCGGTACTGTCAGTGGCGCTCGGCGCGGTGGCGCTGGTGGCGATGGCGGCGTGGTTCGTCTGGTGGCGCGGGCGCATCCGGATGCATCCCGACTAGAGCGTGTTATGCCCTTGACGAGAGCGGTGGTGGGTGTTTGCGTCGGGGCAATGGTGGCATTGCACGTTGCCAAACCATCGCACGTTTGACCGCCTGTTTCGCACGGACCGGGCTTGCCCGGTCCCTTCATGTGACGCCGGCTTTCCCCCATGGTCCGGTCTGCAAGGTTCATAATCTGGGGGGCGGGTTCCCGTTCCTGTGCGCCAACCGATTATTCCACATCGTCCGGATCGATATAGCCTTCCGTGCCGCGCAGCAGGCCGGCGCTCTCGGCCAGTGCGTCCAGATAGTAAACGAGGTTGCTCCCCGGACACTCAGTAAAACTGTTGAACTCGCTGTGTCCCGCCAGGTGGGTCAGTTCCAGGCGCAGTGCCAGCCAGTTGATCAGGCGGCTACCGGCGTCCAGTTGCTCCGGCGTAGGCGATTCTTCCTGGAAGTTGCCGAAGAACACAACCCCGACGCTGCCGGTGTTGAACCCGGCGACGTGCGTCCCGCGCGCGCCCAACGCCCGGCCTTCGAAGACCGTGCCGCTACGCCCGACACCGAAGTGATAGCCGATATCGGCCCAGCCGCGCTTGTCCATATGCTCGTTCTGGATTTCGCGCATGGTGCCGGGGTCGTCGTCCTCAACCAGCACCGAGTGATGCACCACCACCGTCCGATAGATGGCGCGCAGATCGCCATCATAATCGAGCCAGCCCTCGGCGTTCTGAGGGGTGAAGAACCCGGTTTCGTTGGGGGCGCTGTGATCCGGTTCGCGGGCGTTCCACTCCGCGCGGCGGACGATGGCGGGCCGGTCGATCCGTTTGACCTGCGCAGGGCGCGTGGGCGCGGG
>DYEN01000503.1 GCA_020725705.1 Anaerolinea sp. | reverse complement strand
TCCCAACATCCGGACCGTGCTGGCGCGGACGGCGGCCGTCCTGCGCGCCGATGCAGAGCTGGTGCACGCCGCGGGCGAGGCGGCGCTGGCGCGGGTGACACGTGCGCAGGGGCCGCAGAGCGTGGTTCTGGATCGGGCGCGCTGGTCTACGCTGTCGCTGGCGGAGAAGCGGTACGTTTTGCGCGCGGTGACGTGGAACCTGCGGCCCCATCTGCGCGATGTTACCTTCGAGCAGGTCGAGGGGGCGCTGCGCATCGCGGACGAGGGCGCGACCGGGTCCGCCGCGACCCTGCCCGGTGGGCTGCTACTGCGTGTCGGGTATGGCACGCTGACGATCGCGCCTGAGGGGGGGGCGGGCGCCCCGGAGAAGCCGGGCGAAGACGCGCCCGCGCTCGAGCCGGGCACGGCGGACACGCCCTTCCTGCCGGGGGAGCGCGTCCGGCGGGCGGCGGGGCGATGGCAGATCGACGTGTGGCCGCTGGCCGATCCGCACGAGGGCGCGGCGCTGATGGACGATCCGCTGGCGGCGGTGCTGGCCGTTCCGCCGGGCGCGTGGTTGAGCCTGCGAACCCGGCAGCGCGGCGAGCGCTTTCGCCCGCGTGGGATGGGCGGGCGCTCGCAGAAGCTAAGCGACACGCTGATCAACATGAAAGTGCCGGCGGCCTGGCGCGACCGCGTGCCGGTGCTGGCCGTTAACGGCGAGGCGGCGTGGTTTGTCGCGCCGACGGCTGAGGGCGTACGCGGGCGCGTGGCGGAACCGTTCGCCTCGGCAGCAGGTGAGGGCTACCGCTGGATTGCAGCACGCTGGCGCCGCGTGGAGCCGGATTTGTGAAACCATAACTGGCGCGATTAACGCCACCTTGCGTTTTTGCAAACCTTCAGATATAGTTAAGCGAAGATAAACCATCCAGCAGAAGGATTTTGGGCAGCCAATGACCGCCAACGAGCAGGAAGCCTATATTTTGGTGGTAGACGACGAAGGGGCCATCCGCTACTCGATCAGCAAGACGCTACAGCGCGTCGGGTATCAGGTGCAGGCGGCCGCGTCGGGCGAAGAAGCGCTCGAAATGATGAAGGACCAGGAATATGACGTGGTCCTGACCGACATCCGGATGCCGGGCCTGTCTGGCGTGGAGCTGCTGTCGAAGATCAAGGAACAGGCGCCGGACGCCGTGGTCATCCTGCTGACCGGCTACGCCAGCCTCGAAACGGCGATTGAGAGCCTGCGGCTGGGGGCGCACGACTATCTGGTCAAGCCGAGCAGCAGCCAGGACATTCGCAACAGCGTGGCCCGCGGCGTCGAGCGGGCACGCAACCTGCGCAACCGGCGCGCGCTGTTGCGCTCGATCCGCGAGAACGTCGAGCAGCTCACCGGCGAGCAGATCGACGTGGAGAAGGCCGAGCCGCGCTCGCGACAGCCGGCTGCCGGTACACCGGTTGTCACGCCGGTGACGACCATGACCATCGGGCCGCTGACCATCTATCCCGGCCGCTACCAGATCTCGGTGGGCGACGAGCCGATTGACCTGACGCCGACTGAGTTCGATCTGCTGCTGTACCTGGCGGCGCACCGGGGGCGCGTCGTCCCCTGTTCCGAGCTGGTGCGCGAGGTGCGCGGCTATAGCCTGGAAGAGCATGAGGCGCGCGAGGTTATTCGCCCGCACGTCAGCAACCTGCGCCGCAAGCTCAAGTCGTCCGGCCAGAACCCCAACATCATCGTCAACGTGCGCGGGATCGGTTACCGGCTGGCGGAAACCTCGTAAGACGCACCTGTCGCCCGTCCAGCGCCTCAGGAGCCGCCTCGTGAGGCGCTTTTTTGTCCGATACATTGCCGATAGCAGCCCGACAATTGCCGGACAATGTTGTTTCTGGGCGCGTTTCGCAGTACCTTTGGTGAGACGTTTCGCGAGATCGACCAAGACCGGGAAAGCGTAGAATGGGCAATCTTAATCCGAACCTGCTGACGAAAGATACGCAGGCGGTTCTGGATGACGCGGTGGACATTATCTCGGCCTATGGCAAGACGCTGCTGACGCCGGAAGCGGCCCTGCTGGCGCTACTGCGGAGCAAGGGCACCGCTGCGTCACGCATCTTCAGCTATTTTGCCGAGAAGCGCGGGGCGGACCTCGACCGGCTGGAGCGACAGATCAAGCTGGCGGTGCAGAGCCGCCGCGATCTGAGCGGTGAGCTGAAGTTCATTGCTGCGGGCAAGCGGTCGGTGGACCTCAGCCGCTCGATGGTGATCGCGCTTGACGAGGCGCTCAGTGTGGCGCAGGCGCTCAACCAGACGACGATCGACACCGATCACCTGCTGGGCGTGATGACCGAGCGCGAGGTCGGCACTGCCGGCATTCTCACCCAGTTTGGCATCACCAAAGGCGCCATCCGCGAGGTGCTGACCACTTCGGCCACCAGCACAACCGTCATCCGCCGCACCGACACCGGCGCCAGCAGCGACATGGTCGCCGCCGCGCGCACCGGGATGCTGCGCGCCGTCTATTTCCGCGAGGACCTGCTGCGCGAGCTGATCCAGATGCTCGGCCAGACCGTCAGCCGCCATGTGATCCTGATCGGCCCGGACGGCGTCGGCAAGCGCACGCTGGCCTACAGCCTGGCGCTGCTGATCGCAGAAGATAAGGGGCCGGTGGGTCTGCGCAATCTGGTTCAGGTAGACGAGCGCGCGCTGCTGGACGATCCGGTGGGCGCGATCCAGAGCGGGCTGAACCGTGCGCGTGGCGGGATCCTGTTCGTGCCGCATATTCACCGTTTCTTTGGCGGGCAGCTCAAAGCCGAGTTTCCGAAGGCGGCGCCCCTGCTGCAAAAGGCGTTTTTGGGCGGCGATCCGGTCATCATGGGCAGCACGACCCAGGCCCTGTGGGACGAGCGGCTGCGCGCGATCCCGGCCATTGCGGAGAACACGCAGCTTCTGAGCGTCCCCGCGCCGGACGTGAGCGAAACCATCGAGATCCTCGAAGTTATCGCGCCACACCTGGCTGCGGATTATGAGATCGAGATCGCGCCCGAGGCGCTGCGTGTGGCGGCCAATCTGGCCCGGCGCTACATGAGCGGCACGCCGCTTCCGCTGAGCGCCGAGCACCTGCTCCATCGTGCCGCCTCGCTGGTGAGCCTGAGCGAGCAGGCGCATCTGGGCTTTCGCGCCCAGGTGGCGGATGCGGTGCTGGACGCGGAAGACGTTACCCTCGCCGCCGCGCAGATGACCGGCATCCCGGTCAGCAAGCTGGGCCAGGACGAGCGCACCAAGTACGCGAGCATGGTCGAGCACCTGCACGAGCGGATCATCGGCCAGGAAGAGGCCGTGATGGCGCTCAGCCGCGCGGTGAAGACGGCGCGCGTGGGCCTGAAGGACCCCAAGCGCCCGATCGGCTCGTTTCTGTTCCTCGGCCCGACCGGCGTGGGCAAGACCGAGCTGGCGAAGGCGCTGGCCGAGTTCATGTTCGGCAGCGAAGACGCGATGCTGCAAATCGACATGTCCGAGTACATGGACGAGAACAGCGTCAGCCGCCTGATTGGCGCCCCGCCCGGTTACGTGGGCTACGAGGGGGGCGGCCAGCTTACCGATCGGGTGCGCGAGCAGCCGTATATCGTCGTGGTGTTCGACGAGGTGGAAAAGGCGCACCGCCGTGTGCTGGACGTCTTGCTTCAGGTGATGGAAGAAGGCCGTCTGACCGACGGGCAGGGCAACGTGGCGCGCTTCTCCGAGGCGGTGATCATCATGACCAGCAACGTCGGCGCGCACGAGCTGGAAACGACGGTCATCGACGAGGAAACGCGCGACGAAGTGATGGCGCTCGTGCGCGCCGAGTTCCGTCCCGAGTTCCTCAACCGTCTGGATGAGATCGTCATTTTCCATCCGCTGAGCGACGAGCATCTGGCGCAGATCCTGGAGCTGCTGCTCAAGCAGGAAAACAAACTGGCAGCCGAGCGCGGCCTGACGCTGGAGTTCTCGGATAAGGCCAAGCGCTGGCTGCTGGATCAGAACGATCATCCGGAGTGGGGCGCGCGCCCGTTGCGGCGTATTATCCAGCGCAATGTCCGCGAGCAACTGGCGGATTACCTGCTCAAGGAAAACCCGCAGCCCGGCACGCGGGTGCGGATCGACGCGGGCAAACGCGGCCTGACCTTCGAAATGAAGGCCGTCAAGGTCTGAGCGCGCCCGGCACCCTTAGAACTTCAGCGCCTCGCAATCATCTGCGAGGCGCTGTTGTTCTCCGTTCCAGGGGCAGGGGTTTCGGGCCGGGTTACTGGACGGTCAGCTCCAGGCGCATACCCTGTTCGGCATGGTCGCCCACCGGGCAGTAGACCTCATAGGTCCCCGGCTGAAGCTCGATCTCCAGCGTGGCCGTTTCGCCCGGCTGGAGCGTGCTGGCCAGCGCCTGTGACACGCCCTCGCCCTCGATCTCGAAGCTGTGCGCCATCGTGCCGCTGTTTGCCACGTTGAACAGGATGCGGCCTGCTGCCAGCGACGTTGGCATCTGAATCTGGCCGTCGATCAGGGTCACGGCGACCGTCTGCGCGGCGGTGCCCTCAGGCGCGCTCACCGCAAAGGCTGCGACGACGGGATTCCCCTGCGCGTCGGTCAGCGGGACGTCGTCGCCGGGGAACTCATACGTTCCGGCTGTGCCTTCGTCGACGTGCAGCATGGCAAAGAGCGTGGCCGTCACCGCGTTTGTGTCAATCGGCACGGCCAGCGCGCGCGTGTCGCCCGCCGCCACCGGCGCGTAACCGATCACCTTCCCGGGCCGGCCGCTGTCGTCGGCGTGAATCACCACCCAGCCGCTAACCGGGCTGACGACGCGCGCGATCAGCACAGAGCCATCCTCGCGCACCGTCTGATCTTCTACCACAAGCGACGGAGCGAGCGCGGTCATGTCTTCCTCGTCCGCTTCGGCGGTGTCGTCGCCGGTGGCGGGTTCGGTTACCTCAGGCTCGAGTGCGGTCCCGGGTGGCTGAAGCGTGAAGCCCAGGGCGCGGGCCAGCGTCGCGGCATCATAGTACAGGTCAATGCGCGTAATCAGACCGTCTTCCACTTCGAAGATGGCGACCATTTCAACCGTCACGGTTTGCTGAGTCGGCTCCGCACCGAGGTACGTCCCGGTATGCACGCCCGTGAAGTCGTACTCGACCACGACGGTGTTCTCCGCGATGATCACGCGCTTGATGGTGATGTCGTGGTCCGAGAACGCGCTGTTCAGCAGGTTCGCCGGGCCGACGATGTCGTCGCGCAGGGTCAGCGGTTGCGTCTGCGTCCAGTCACGGTACGTCACCGTTTCGGCCAGCAGCGTCACGTCGGGGTTTTCGAGATAGCGCAGCACGACCTGTGCCTCTTCAGACTGGCCGTTGCCGATGATCACCGGCTGGTCCACGCCGGCCGGTCCGGTCATGGGGGCGGGTGTGGGCGTGGGAGTGGTGCCGTCCTGCGCCACCGCCGGGGTGAGCGGCAGGCTGAGCGCCAGCGCCGCCACGACGATCAGTGCAAATGTTGCCAGGCTAACCGGTACAATCCGTGTCATCACTCTATCCTCCTGCTTACCAGACACAAAGCCCGCAGCTCACATTATGGTACCTCTGTGCGCGGGCTGGCTGCGGTCTGCCCCGCTATGTCCCAATTTAGGCACGTTTCGCGCGCCCGTCATCGCCCAGCCGGACGGTTTTGTATTGGGTGATCTGGCGGAGCGTTCGGGTGGGCCAGATCGCCTAAGGGCGCGGCTCGTGCCAGTAGGCGCGCTCAGGCAGGATGGTATAATCTGCTTGGCACTACACCGCACGATAAGGAGCCGGATCATGCCCAAGCTCAAAGCCACGCTGTGGGGTGCGCTTTCGGCGGCGCTCGGACTGCTGAGCATTCTGCCGTCCTTGCATGTTTCCCCGCGCTGGGGTTTGGATTGGGCGCAGCTTGTCGCGACCGAGAACCCCGGCCTGGCGCTGGTTTCGGGCGGGCTGGGGGTCTGGCGAGGGCTGCGCGCGCGCTCCGGGCGGGCCGTGTTGCTGGGCGCGATCGGGCTGGCGTTGGGGATTCGCCCGCATATCCGGCGCAAGGCTGTGAACCGCGCCATGTCCGAAGCCATGCGCGAAGGGCTTGGCCTCGGCTGGCAGGCGCAGATCCCCGCCGAAGTCCACCGGCGCTTCGCCCAATCGCACCGAACGGACCTGTGGGGGCCGATCCTCTACCTGCTGCGCATCCGCGTGCGCGAGACGCGCGATGTGCTCTTTGCCGCGCCCGACGGCTATCCGCTGCGCGTCGATATCTACCAGCCGGAAGAGCGCGCCGGGCTGCTGCCGGCGATCATCGTGGTGCACGGGGGCGCCTGGTTTCATGGGGATAAGAGCAACTATGCCTTTGGGCTACACGACCGCTGGCTGGCCGCGCAGGGGTACGTCGTCTTCGATGTGCAGTACCGCACCACGGGTGTCTGGCCGGCGCCGCTGGCCGACGTCAAATGCGCGGTGCGTTGGGTCAAGAGTCAGGCCGCGCGCTACGGCGTGGACCCCGAGCGCATCGCGCTGATGGGGCGCTCGGCGGGTGGCCATCTGGCGCTGATGGCGGCCTATACCGCCAATGACGAGCGTTTCCCTGCCGGCTGCGTGGGCGGCGAACCGGGCGCGCTGGACGAGAGCGTCAAAGCGGTGGTGGTCAGCTATGCCCCGGCGGACCTGATGCTGTGGCCCGCCGATCCGGACGGCGCGATTGCCAGGCTGCTTGGCGGACTGCCGGGCGAGATCCCGGAGCGCTATCGCGAGGCGTCGCCGATCACGTACGTGCGTCCCGGCCTGCCGCCGACGCTGATCATCCATGGCCAGCGCGACCGGCTGGTGACGCCCGTCCATTCCGAGCAGTTGTTCAACCACCTGCGCGCTGCCGGTGTGCGCAGCGTGCTGCTGCGCATCCCCTGGGGCCGCCACGGCGTGGACAGCCTGATCGTCGGCCTGACCGGCCCCATGATTCAGTACGACGTTGACCGCTTTCTGGCATGGGCGTTTCATCACAGGGATGACTCCGCATGAGAGGCGCCCGCGCGTTCACCATCTGGGCACTGATGCTGGCGCTGCTGGCCGGGTTACTCCCGGTGGTTCAGGCGGCGCCCGGCCTGGGCCAGGATGGCACGGCCATGTGGACGGTCGGAACGCCGACGGTCAGAAGCGTCTACCCTGCCGGTCTGATCTTCCGGGTGCGCGCGCGCAGCAGCGCCGGGCCGATCACCCGCGCCCGGCTGGTGTGGTATCGCCCTGTGCTGCGCCCCGGCGCAACCCGTCATGTTCAGGTCGAAGAAGCGACGATTGACACGGCGCGTGGAGAGTTGGT
>DYEN01000502.1 GCA_020725705.1 Anaerolinea sp. | reverse complement strand
TGCCGTCCTTGCGGTGAAACTCGCGGTAATCGAAATCGCCAGGGTAGCCCCAGTCCGCCGACCACACGCGCTGCCCGGTCTCGTTATTGCGCCCGATCACGGCCACGCCGCTGTGCTCGTCGGCATGCGGCCCGGCGGTAGTGTCGCTGACGTAGTAGGCGCGGAAGGTCGTCAGCGGCTCGGCGGGGATCGGCTTGGCGGACATCGGGACCAGGTAGCGGCGCTTGATCTCGCCGTACGGCCCGATGGCCTCGCCGGCTGCCACGCCGACGGGTGCGCCGCCGGTGATCAGGTGCGTTTCGCTGAAGAAGAGCTTCAGCCCTTCCTGGCGCAAAAAGTACTCGATCCCAGGGCGAACGACGCCGTTCGCGTCGTAATAGGCGGGGCGATAGGCGCACTCGGGCAGCCAGATGCCGCGTGGCTCGCGCCCGAAAAAGCGGCGATAGCTCTGCACGCCGACGCGGAGCTGGCCACGGATGGCGCTGTCCCGGCCCAGCAGCGGCAGATAGCCGTGCGTCGCCGCGCTGGTCGTGATCTCGATGTAGCCTTCGTCTTGCAGCCGGCGGAAGGCGCCGATCAGATCGCGGTTGTAGCGGCGGTCGAGCGAATCCTTGACCCGCTCGTAAAACTGCTGGTAGAAGCCCGCCAGATATTCCAGGTGCTTGTGACCCACCCACCACGGTTTCGGCTCGGGCGGCGGGAGCAGCGCGTCCTCGTCGTCCTCGGCGGCGAGCGCCGCCTGGCGCGCACGCTCGAAGGCCGCATCCACCGCGGCGCGGTCGACCGGCGGCAGTTCGCCTTCCTCAGCCGCCTCACGCGGGACGCCCGCGACCTCTTCCTCGCCGCGAAAGCGCAGCACGTCCTGTTTGGCGCGCGCGATCTTGTCGTCAAGATACTCGTCCAGATGGTCAAGCACGTCGGGATCGGCCAACTGCTCGGCCAGCACCGGCGTGATGCCAACTGTCAGCCGGAACGGGACCCCCTCGTCGCGCAGATCATAGAGCGCATCCAGCAGCGGGATGTATGTCTCGCTGGCCGCTTCGTGAATCCATTCCTCGCCGTGCGGCCAGCGCCCTGCCAGCCGGGCATAGGGCAGGTGACTGTGTAAGACAAAAGTGAACGCACCAATTGCACTCATCGAGCCATCCTCTCTTGTGTCCGCGCCTGCCGGGGCGGGGTAGCGCAATCGTGCCAGGACGATGCCGCCGTATGCGCTCATTGTAGCGGTAAAGCTTGCCGAAACACAAACCCCGCCGCCCCTGCTCACGTCGCCCGCCTCCCTGACATGCGGCTGACACTCAACCGGACAAACGGCTGTCAACCATCCGCCACCGCCGCCAGATGTGTTACAATGCGCATCGAAATCTACTCTGAATCCGTATAGTAGGTGACAGGGCCGATGGTAGGGGGTCCTGCATCCTCTCAATCATTGCAGCACCGCTTTGTCTCCACCGGATCTTGGCAAGGAGCAACCGCATGACCGCCACGTCTAATGACTGCGCGATTTCCGTTCAGAACGTCACCAAACGTTACGGTTCTTTCACGGCGGTAAGTGATCTGACCTTCGAGGTTCGGCCCGGCGAGATCTTCGCCATGCTGGGTCCCAACGGCGCGGGTAAAACCACCACCCTGCGAATGATCCTCGATATTCTCAAGCCGGATACAGGATCGATCACCGTCTTTGGGGGACCGCTGACCGACGCCGCGAAAGATCGCATCGGCTACCTGCCGGAAGAGCGCGGGCTGTACCGCGACGTGCCCGTGCTGGACGTGCTAACCTATCTGGCTCAGCTCAAGGGCGTGCCGCACGCCGAGGCTCAGCGTCGGGCCATCGCCATGCTCAAGCAAGTCGGGCTGGAAGCCAACATCAAGAGCAAGGTCAGCGAGCTGAGCAAAGGCATGCAGCAAAAAGTCCAGATCATCGCGACCGTGTTGCACCGCCCCGACCTGGTGATCATCGACGAGCCGTTCGCCGGGCTGGACCCGGTCAACACACAGATGATCAAGGAGATGCTCTACGACATGAACCGCGAGGGCGTCACGATTGTGATGTCCACCCACCAGATGAACCATGTCGAGGAGATGGCCGATCGCCTGCTGATGATCGATCACGGACATCGCGTGCTATACGGCACCGTGCAGGAAGTGCGCGAGCGCTTTGCAGAGAACGCCGTCGTGGTCGAAGGCACGGGCGATTGGGCGGCATTGCCCGGCGTGCGCTCGGTTGAGGTGTCCGAAACAGGGCGCGAGGTCGTGCTGCATCTGGGCGACGGAGCGACTCCCAACGCCATTATGCAAGCCCTGGCCGCCAACCCGACCTATCAGGTGCGGCGCTTTGAGCTGGCCGTCCCCAGCCTGACCCAGATCTTCATTCAGGTGGCCGGCGGCAACAACCACGGCAACAGCCGCCAGGGGGGTTAAGCGATGGCCTGGCACAAAATCGTGCTCGTGCTCAAGCGCGAGTACTGGTTCAACTTCAAGCGCAAGAGCTTCCTGTTCTCCGCCTTCGGGGTCCCGCTGCTGACGCTGGTCGCCATGTTCCTGATCATTCGCTTCACCACCGGGCGCGAGACGAACTTGGATGCTTACAACCGGATCGGCGTGATCGACCGGGCCGGGATCGTCACAGCGCTGGCACCAGACGGGCGGTATGTGCTGTTCACCGACCCGGCCATCCCCGCGCCCGAGGGCGACGACCCCGCCGTGCGCGAGGCATACTTCGCCGCGCTCGAAGACGCCGCCCGGCAGCAGTTGGAAGCGGGCGAGCTGGATGCTTATCTGGTCATCGCAGACGATTACGTGCTGAGCGGGCGCGTCGATCTGTACACTGCGCGCAACGTGCCGGCGGCGCTGTTGAACAGCGTGCGCGACCTGATGCGCGAGCAGCTATCGGCGCGTGCGCCGGACACACTGCCGCTTCCGCCGAGCCGACTGGCAGCGCCGGCAGTTGAGGTGCTGCGCGACGTCAACACGGACCGGGAATTGAGCGAGACCGCGCTGATAGGTCGTATGATGCTGCCGTTCATCTTCGTGTTCATCTATTTCCTCGCGTCGAGTACCACCGCGCAGTTCTTGATGAGCGGCGTGGTCGAGGAAAAAGAGAACCGCCTGATGGAGATTCTGGCGACCAGCATCCGCCCGCTGGAGCTACTATGGGGCAAGATGTTGGGCCTGGCGGCGCTGTCGTTCACGCAGATCGGTTTGTGGCTGGCGGCAGGGCTGATCATCGTGATGATGTACGAGGACGCGCGCGAGTTTGTGACGGCGATCCCGTTCGCGGCGGGGGATATCCTGCTGGTGGTCGCCCTGTTCGTCATCAATTTCCTGCTTTTCGCGTCGATGATGCTCGCCATCGGGGCCGCCGTGACCGCCGAGGCCGAAAGCCGCCAGCTGGCCGGGATTTTCACCTTCATTGCCGTGCTGCCGATGGCTGCGGTCGTCACCTTCTTCACCAATCCGGACGGGCCGCTGCCGCTGTTCTTCACCTTTTTCCCGTTCACAGCGGCCACGGCGCTGATCCTGCGCTTCGGCCTGACCACGATCCCCACCTGGCAGATCGCGGCCAGCTTGGCAATCCAAGTTGTGTCGGTGGTGGCGATGATGTGGTTGGCGGCGAAGATCTTCCGGCTGGGAATGCTGATGTACGGCAAGCGTCTGACGCCGCGCGCCTTCTGGAACGCGCTGCGTGAAGGGCGCGCCACCCTGACCACCGCCGGAGAAGGCGCTGCCCCAGGCGGGGCTGGCAGATAGGGGAGCGGAGCCAACGATGAATCGCTGGATGGATGTGTTTCGCTACGAGTTGCGCTTGCAGTTCCGCCGCAAGGCATATGTGTTCCTGACCTTTGTTCTGCCCGTGCTGGCGCTGGTCGCTTTCTTCGGCTACCAGGCGATCCGCGATATGGCGCGCGACGACGAAGCGGAAACG
>DYEN01000501.1 GCA_020725705.1 Anaerolinea sp. | reverse complement strand
GTGTAGAGGTGCGCAAAGCGGCTCTCGCTGGTCTGCACCTGCTCCTGCACGTGAATGAACTTCGGCTCGTGACGCACCGCCTGGACCTGCGGCGCGGTCAGCACTCCGGCCAGTTCGTGCAGGCGGATGCTGGTGATCCAGTACGATTGCATCAGCGCGTAGCGCGCCAGGATGTAGAACAGCGCGGCGGGGATTTTATTGTCGGTGAAGCCTTCCTGGCGACGCAGCGTCTCGAGCGACGCGCGCGCCGCATCTGCCAGCCACTGCACGTAATTGCGCCCGTCCGGTGTGTAGGCGCGGATCGGGTCCGTCTCAGACAGCGGCACATCGTCGATGACCGGCCCCTGCATCAGGTGCTGGTTGGAGAGGAACAGCCGCTCCAGAATGTCCGGCGCGATGTCACCCGTGTAGCCGAACTCCGCCAGCAGGTTCATCCCGCTCTGGACATACGCGCCGGCGATCAGCGCCGCCAGGAAACCGCCCCCCGCGCCGTAGAGGTTCATCAGGTTATAGAGATGGTCGATGCTCTCGGCGTAGCGCTGGTGGTATTCGACCGAGGCCGGGTGCAGCCCCAGGATATCGAGCAGCGTCTGGTGCGGGTCGGCCTGCGCGCCGGACGGGTCCGCGACGCGCGCCACGGTCTGCGCCATCTCGGACCAATGCTGGTCCATACGCCGTAGCACGGCGTAGAGCCGGGTCAGGTACGTCCCGCCCGCCACCACGCCGTGTGTAGACAGCACCCCGCCGGCATCCGTCCCGCGCCCGCGCAGCCAGCGCATCCGCGAAAAGACGCTCGTCGGCAGCACGCCGTAGGGCTGCGCACCGATGCGCAGCGCAGGAAGCGCGCCCCGCCCGCTGACAAAGTTGATGAAGAACGTGCGCGTGAAGCGGATGTCGTCCGGCGAGAACAGCGGGGCCATCATTGTGTCCATCATATAGCCCAGCGTGCCGTTCCACAGCGCGGTATTCATGGCGCGCGCCTCAAGCTGGTCGGTCCCGCCGCCGCCCCGGATCTTCTGGATCACCGCCGGGTCAAGGCCCAGATAGTCGGCCAGCCACTGTCCATCGCGCCGCAGCATGGGGTCTGCTTCCGGCGTGTAATGCACTTCGGACTTCAGATATTCCTCGAAGGTGGCGTCGGCGTCTTCGGCGTGGCTGAAGCCCGCGCCGGCCTGCTCGGTGTTGTTGGTCGGCGTGCCCTGGGGCAGCAGGCTGATTCCGGTGCGGCTGTAATGGTGGTGCTCAAAGAGCGTCTCGACCAGCTCTTTGCCGCCCTGCTCGTCGGCGCTCAGGCGCACGCCGAGCACCAACAGCCGGTCGAAGCCGCGCCGCGCCTGATCGATGGTCAGATTGACGCGGAAGCCCATGCCCACCTGAACCGCGCGATCGAAATCGACCATCCACTTCAGCTCGTCCGGGATGATCAGGTGGCCGTTCTCGTCCAGGCGAAGCTGCTCGCTGTCCGGCGCGGACGGATCCGGTCCGACGAGCAGCGGCGAGGGGATCGGGTTGCCGACCTCTATGAACGCGACGCTATCACCGATGTAGCCGATCAGCACCAGGCGGTCGGGCAAGACATGCACCTTAGGCGCCTGCGACCAGGAATTCTCTTTGCTGGGGACATTCTCCGGCGTGGGGAAGTCGAGAAATGCGACCGTCACCGTCACGTCGCTTTTGGTCAGCGGGGGCGCGGGCGCGGCGCTCAGGTTGGTGGGCACAAAGCGCGTCGCCAGCGCCTCGGCCCGCTCCGCGCCGACCGCGTTGTCCAGCGCCTGCCGCGCCGTTTCGATCGCGCCCGCGTCGCCGTCCGCCAGCCAGACCGCCTTCCAGTAGGCGGCAGCGGCGGCTTTGTCGGCGGCGTTGAGCGTCTCCTCGCTGGCGACCACCAGGATGATCTCAGTCGAGTCGGCTTTGACCGGTTGCTCGGCGGCGTTTTCGGGCAGATAGGCGCGCACGATCCACGCCCCACGCCCGGCGCCGTGGCTGGCGACCAGGCCGCGCCACGCGCTGCGCTCCAGGTTTTCGTCGCCGCCTGCGGCCCACATCTCCGCCCAGAACAACTGCGCGCTGTGGATCTCGGCTTCGGACAGCACCGGCTCGAAGCGATCGATAGCGCATTCATCGGGATAGGCCCGCACCCACAACTGCGGGCGCGGCGCGGGGGTCCCTGGTTGCGTCACCATCTTGAAGCGCGTCTCGAGGCGCAGCGGCAGCAGTAGGATCGGGTACGAGTCTTTGAGCTGCCCGATCATCTCGCGCGGGTCGGTGAGCGGCTGGAACCGCTCGAAGGTCGCGGCGACCGCATCCGCGACCCCGGCAAGGCTTGCGCGCCGGCGTTCGAGGGTGGCTTCGGCGCGCTCGATCTGCGCGTCGAGCGCCGCCATGCGCTCGCGGTGCTGCCCGTCCTCGGGATTGAAGACCCGCTCGAACCGCGCCTTCTCGCGCCGGAGCTTGCGCACCTGCTCCTGGGCCAGATAGGCCGCCTGGGCCGCGCTGTCTCGCTTGGCGCGCGCGTCGGCAAGCTGCCGTCTCAGTTCGTCAAACTCGCTCATGGCGTCAAACTCCCTGCGCTCAGCGCGGACGCAGCATTTCCGAAGCGTGAACGGCGACCAGCACCGGCACCTGATAGAGAATGTAGGCGAGGTCCGCCGCGTTGGTGTTGGTGTTCCAGCTTACGAAGCGGTCCTCGTCCCACTGGACATGCTTCTCCTGAACATCCGGCTGCGTCGGCTCGACAAGCGTGAACGCACTGCTGATGGCGATGTGCCCGCCCGGCGCACCCGGCAACACATCTTCCCACGACAGATCGTTCCAGATGTTGATGGCCGGCTGCTGGTCAATGTCCAGCCCAAAGCGCGGCTCGCCGGGGCGCTCCTTGATCACAAAGAACCAGCCCGGACGGTCGCCCGGATGCGTTCCGTCGTCGCCTTTGGCTTCGTCGGCGGTCAGATCAAAGCCGAAGAAGTAGATATCCGGCGCGACTTGCGCCTGATACAGCGGCGTCTTGACCTTATCGCGGGGGGGATTGGCTTCTTCGGCAGGAGTCAGCTCTTGCAGGCGGCGCTCTTTGGTGTTGTCGATGTTGTCGTTGCTGGGCTGCCAGCGCGCTTTGTGCGCGTAGATGACCGCGTTCGGGTATTTCTTGAGCAACTCGCCGCGGATGACCAGCACAACCTCTTCTTCAGCTTCGCCACCCTGCTCGCGATGATCGTGATCGCCCAGCCGCGAGAAGCGGGACCACAAATGCAGCGGCGGGATGTCGCGCAGCAGCTCGCGCAGGGCGTCCCGGTCCAGCGAGGGATCGGTGTTGAGGTAGCTGGTCACATCCCAGAACTGGCGGAAATAGCTACCGCGTTGATCGGTCGGGTACTCGCGCCAGAGCAGCTCGCGCGCGAACTCGTGGTTGAGGCCGACCATGTACGCCTCGATGAATTTCTGGTTGGTTTCCAGCAGCGTGATGCTGTTCTGCTCGATCAACTGGATGTTGGGCAGAAACAGCTCGGCGGACTGGTCCACCAGCGGCTTGTACATCGGTGTGTCGAATTCGGGGTAGGCCATCGCCTCGGTGAAGGTCTCGGTCATCTGGCCCGCGATCCACCCCGGCACGAAGATCGTCCCCAGCACACGTTTGGGCACGGTGATCTCCGGGTTGATCGCCGCCACCACCTGCCCCGCCAGCCCCGGCAGCTCGACCCGGCGGCGCGGCGGCGCCGTGCCGACCGCGGTGCTCGCCACCAGCAGGCGGTTGACGTCCGTCAGCGAGGTTTTAAAGCGAACCGCCTCGATGCTATCCGTGCGCCCCGTGCGCGGCGTGAAGCCTTCGCCCGGCGCCGTGATACGGAAATCCGGCGATTTGGGGATGCGATCGACCGACTCAGGCGTCTGCCCGTCCCCGCGCAGCGCGTCCGCGGGCTGCAGATCGCGCTCCCAGGCAGATAGGCGCAGATAGAGCGCAATCAGCAGCGGGATCAGCACCGCACTGACCGGAATGCAGACGACGATGCACATCAGCAGGACCAACAGCACAATCAGCCCGATGATGACCAGCCGCCACCACCGGAAGCGCCGCAGCACGTCGCGCACCACCGGCGGCACGTGGGGCGGAGTCAGGTGATCGGCGGCGTCTTCCACCGTCGGCAGGCCGGGCGGCGTGACCTTCGGCGGCGTCGCAACCACCTCGCCATCGTTCACTCGCGTCAAAAGGTTGTCCGGCCGGATAGTCCCGTTGAACGGCACCGAGCGTATCAGCCGCCCGCGCGGGCGCAGGGCGCGGCGCATGGCGGTTGAAGCCAGCACCGGCGGGACAATGCTCGTGTTGAGCGTGTGGTAGGCCGTCGCGCTGCCGAACATGACGCGCCGATGCAACGGCGCGGTCAGGGTCAGGCCGCGATCCGGGCTGGCCGCGTGCAGCGGAAGCAGGTGCTTGGCATACCAGATCGTCCCGGCCTCGCGGGCGAACTGTGCCCAACGGATGCGTCGATTGGCTTCCAGCACGTCGCCGATCTGCTCCCAGGCGGCATCCATATACTGTTCCTGGTTTGCCTGCACCACGCCTGTTCCGAAGCCGGCCGGCACGCGGTAGCGCGGGTCGAGGTTGAGATCGTGCACCCAGTTGTTGATCGGGCTGATCGGCGTGCCGTCACGGTTCTCCAGCAGGCGCCTGGTCAGCGCGTGCCACTGCCCGTAGAGCGGCGGCGTGATGAGCGGATCGGGATCGTCGTCCGGGTCGGCGTCAGGATCGGCATCAAACACATCGTCGAAACCGCTGCCCGTGTTGGCGTCTCCGGCGGCCAGCGCCTGATAGTCGTCGGCCAGGTTGATCAGCGCGGCCAGTTTTTCCTGGAAGGGGTGCGGGCGCGGCTGATCCCACTGATCGTACATATCGGCTTCGGCCAGTTCGTCCGGGCTGAGCAGGGCGCGTGGCACACTCAGCGCGCCACCCAGCCGCAGCACGCCATGAAACTGTGGCTCCGTGATGCCGGGCAGGTTCGCGCCGGGTCGCTGCACGTCCATATCGCGCCGCCCCACACGCGGATCGACCGGCTTCGGCTCCAGCAGGCGCACCAGATATTCAAAATCGCCCTTCGTCCCGGTGCGGAAGAACCAGCGGAAGTAGACCGGGTAGTTGGTCGGCTCCGGGCGCGTGCCGGCCGGGTAATCCGCCCAGGCGGAGAAGGTCGCGTGGGGTGCCCCGGCGGGGTCCAAACCCAACCCGGCCAGCCGCCCGGTCTCGAACACCGGCAGCAGAAAGGCGTGATAGGCCGCGTTCTCTTCCAGCTTGCGCGGGCACAAGATCCGCGAGTAGCCCAGGTCCGGATCCTCGTTCAGCGTGGCCTGTAGCCTGGGCAACACCGCGCTCATATCGTTGCTGGTGATCTCCGCGTCGCTGGCGGTCAGGCTGCGGTTGACATGGACATGCGCCCAGGCCCAGAGCTGGCTCGCGTCCGGGAAGACGCTCGCATCCGGCACGGTGATAAACGGCAGGGGCCGTCCCTGGATATTGCGCCCCTCGTCAAATTCGCCCTCTTTGAGCACCACCAGCGCGATCCATGGCCGCAGGCGGTGGTTGCCCGTGTTCGCCGCGGCAGGGGTATAGCGCCAGGGGAAGTCCTCGTCGTAGAACTCGATGCACGCCAGATAGTTCGGCTCGAAGTTGGTGATCCAGTTGCGCGGCTCAGTGCGGATGATGGCGCGCGATTCAATGCCCACGATGTCGCCGGGGCCGTAGAGGCTCACCGGGCGCGTGATCGTCTCGACCTGCGAGCCGCCGTCCGTCTTGGTGGCGTTGAGTTGCAGCGACACCTGCACCGACGCGCGCAGCTTCACACTGCTGTCCAGGTCGGCAGCGGTGATGGTGTTGGCGACACCCTGGCGCAGCCAGGGGAGAAAGGTATAGGTGGGCAGAGGACTCATGGCGTCACCTCGAACTGCGGGATCACGTGGACGGCGTCGGCCATCGAGGGATCCGCCCCGATCATCTGGCTCATGTAGTCGCGCGCTTGTGCCTCGCTGGAGAAAACCGCCTGCGTGCCAACCGCCTTATTGTTCTGCTGGAAGGCCACTACGTAGGCTTCTTCGCGCGCGACGATGGCCTCGTCGTACGGCTTGAGCTTCGACTTGTAGGCTTTCGAGAGGCTGGACTGGCTGATGCTCGCGCCTTTGAGGAAGTGCGTAAACAGGCTGGCGAGGTCCACTCGGAAACGCTGCACGAAGCGCAGGTAGTTGTTATCGATGATGATCTCTTCGTAGCGGATGATGCGCTTGACCGCGCGGCTGGAGCGTAGCTGCTGGCCCGAGACGGACAGGTCGACGCCGCTGTGCTGCCTCTGGAAGGGCGGTGTCGAGAGCTTGCTGGCGTCGTCCATCTTCTGATACTGCGCCAGGGCGAACTGGTCCTCGGCGTCGCCGGACTTGCTCAGCCCGCCGGCTGCCACCGTGACCGTGAAGCGCTTGGCGTCGCTGATCGTCTGGCTGCCGAGCTTGTTCACGTCCAGGTCGAGCGGCATCAGCTTCTGGCTGACCTGCAGCGTCCCGACCGGGTGTAGCACCAACCCTTCCTGCGTCTCGTCCAGCTTGCGCAGCGCCACCATCAGGTTGTTTTCGGGCGGCAACAGGGCACGCCAGTTGGCCGGTTTCTCCAGCTCGGCTTTGAGCAGCGGGATAACCGCAATCGGGGGCAGCGTGGTATCGCGCGCATCGCCCCAGGTGATGTCGAAGTCCGCCGAGATCTCGAAGAACAGAAACGAGATCGAGCCGGTACCACGCGCGCGGTAGGGCGTCGGCCCTTCCAGCGAGAAACGCAGGCGGATGCTGAACACGCCCACGCCAAACGCCTTGAGCGACACCGAAGCCGAGATCTCCGCGATAAAGTAGAACGGCGAGAACTGGATCAGCACATCGAAGCCGATGTGCCCCTGCAGGCTGAACGCGCTGAACCCGAAGTACAGCTCTGCCGACGCGCCGAACTGCACCGAGTTCGAAGTCACGCCGAAGTAGCCCTGCACGGTGATGCGCGCCCCTGGCTGGTTGAGGATATCCACCGAGATCCGCCTGGGGTTGGGGAACGGCAGCGGCGGCGGGTTAAAGCGTGGATGGAAGCCGCCCACGCTCACCACGAAATTGGCATCGTCGCCAAACGCGACGAGCAGCCCCATCTCGCCCTCAATCGTCACGAACAGCACGCGCGACTCGAACAGGGCCGCGAAGAAGAAGATACGCTGTTTGTCGAACTCGATCGCGCCGATGAAGTTGACCTGCAAGACAATCAGCGCGGCGGCGTCGGCGGGCAGAGCCACTTTCAGAATGCCGACGATCGCGATGTTGCCGGGGATCTCGATGATGATGCCCATCGAAATGCTGATCAGCGTAGGCGTCCCCCAGCCGATCTTGACCATCGGCCCGATCAGGAATTTGCCGTTCTGCGGCGGGAAGAATTTGCGCAGATCGCTGATGATGCGCGGCGCGTTGGCGATGATGTCGCGCGGGAACATGACGCTTTCCAGCGCGCCGGTACGGACACCTTCCGTCAGCGCATCGAGGCGCATAGTCCGGTTGAGGCCCAGCAGGCCGCCGACCGCCAACAGCGTGAAGCCGAAGCCTAACTGGATTCCGGTCCCGAACTCCGCCGTGATGATGATCAGCAGCGAGAAGCCGGACGACCCGTCCGGCATTCGCGTTGTGATGAGGCCGATCGCCGTAACGGTCACGATCTCCGCCAGGGATAGCTCCAGCGCCCCGGCGTACTCGCCCTTCTCGTAATCGAGGAACAGGTAGCCGCCGCCTCGCACCACGCCGGCATCGATCGACAGCCCCGCGCCCTTGGGCGGCTTGAAGCCCAGCGCGAAATCGACCGGCCCCAGGTTGCCATCCCGGTTGGGGGACAGGCGCAAAGTCGCCGTAAGGCCCATCTGCTCGATCACAGCCTGCAACGGGCCCAGCATCGCCTTCAGATCGACCCCCAGCCCGATCGGAAACTCCGAAGCACCCAGGCCGAGGCTGATCGTCAGCGCGTTGAGTTCGACCGGGCCGAGCGCCACGTGCAGGGGAACCTGAATATCCAGCGTGCTGCTGCCGACAAAGAAGATCCCCTCTTTGGTCGAGAAGCCCACGCCCAGGTCGAAATCGGACTCGACCTTCAAGCCGGCGAGCAGCGTGGCCAGAAAACCGTCCGCGCCGTCCATGCCGATGACGATCTTGCCCTTCTTGATCTCGCCCAGAACGCTGAACTCGCCCTCGCCGTGATCGGTCAGCCAGGCGATCCCTGCGCCCACCCGCACCACGAACTGCCGCGCCTCGACCCGGCTGGCGCCCGGCTGCCCGAAGATCACATACGGGTCGCCGGTTTCGCTGCCGCCGGTGAACTTGATGAACGCATCGCCCTTGAACTCGCCCGACGGGGGAATGATGGTGACCTTGTCATTCGGCTGGACGATGATCTCCGTGCCGACCTTGATCTGCGAATCGAAGCCGACTTCGAGCTTGAAGTCGTCCTGCACGATGGGCGTGGTCTGGTCGAAGGTGAACGAATCTGCGATCCGGATGGACAGCCCGCGCGGGTTGACCGCCGTGTTGGCCTGCACCTCGACGAAATAGACGTCGAGCACCGGCGGGCTGACGCTTGTGTCCAGGATGACCGGCACGCCGGCGCGGGCGAGGATCTCGGCCAGTCGCCCCAGCAGCGCAGCGCCGTCAAACCCCGCGCTGCCCCAGCCGTAGCGGGCGTTGAGGTGATCTAACGGCGATTCGAGGAAAGCAGTCAGCTCGCTCAGGTGCAGCGTGCGCCGGGTGTATGGCGGTTTGGCGGGGTCCGTCGAACCGACATTTTCGTCCGTGCGCTCCAGCGCACCGATGAACTCCAGCGCGTCTGCCGCGCCGGGGATGATCTCCAGGTTGCGCGCGACCAGGTACTCCAGCAGACGCTCCGGCAGTTCGTTAGCGAAGGCGGTCACATCTGCCGGGGGCAGCCCGGTCGCAGCGCCGGCGTTGCGGAGCGCGGTGGCGAGGGTGTCGAACCCCTGCACCACCCGGCGGATCACGTCGATCAGTTCCAGGCTCTTGGCGACGATCTGCCCCAGGTCTTCACTCTCGATGGCGTCGAGCAGGGCCGTGGTCAAGGGTGGCAGCCCTTCGATCGCCAGGGCCGTCGTGCGCGCCGCGTCCACAAAGGCGGGCACGCCCTCAAGCGCCGGGGGGAACTGCAACCCCAGCTCGGCGAACAGCACGCGCACATGCTCCGCCTTCAGCCGTTCTGCCAGCGGGTCAAAGAGCCGCGCCAGCGTGATCGCGATGAATTCGAGTGTTCCGGTTTGGTTAGCCATCAATCCGCTCGTCCTCGCTCATTCCCCGGCGGCAGACGCGCCGGTGAGTTCGGGCAGGATCTCGTCTTCCAGGGCATCCGCGATCGCGTGGACCGTGTCGTAGCGGGTGATCAAATGCAGCAGGGGGCCGGCATAACGCCCGACCGCCGCGCGCAGCGCCTCGCTGCCATGCTCTTCCAGCGCCGCCGCCATGCTGAGGAACGCCTGGGCGCGCGTGATCCCCTCAATCTCGGCGGGGATGCGGTAGGCGGGGTGTTTGGCGCTGCGCCCCAGGGCTGCCAGAAAGGCCGGACCCTGCTTGCGGTGCCAGGTAACCGTCACGGCGCGGTTGCGCTGGATCAGGCGCACGATCTCGTTGCGGTGAGTGTGGATCACTTCGAGCAGCGCCCGACCCTGCGCCGAGCGTGCCAGACGCTCGTTCAACATCCGCACCAGCTCCGAGGCTTCCGGCTGCTCCGGCACCAGCACGACCGGCTCGGTCACGCGTATGATCGGCCCGGCAGTGTTCAGGCCACCCGCCGGAATCGTGATGTTCAGCGCGCTCAGCACCGCGCCGATCGGGCAGGCGATCCCGTTGCCGTAGAGCGACGTGCCGGGTGTCAGATAGGCCCCCCACATCAGGCCGATGACTTTATTGTCTTTGTCCACCAGCACCGCGCCGGAGTCGCCCCGGTCCTGAAACAATGTCGTGCCCGCGTTCGGCTTGACCAAAATCTGGTTGGTGCGGGCGGGGGTGCCGTCGCTGCTCGCGCCCGACGCGTGCGTGATCGACACGACCGTGCCTTCCGTCTTGTCGCTGGTGCGCCCCACCTTGACGACCGTGTCCGTGCTGACTGCGGCGGTCGCGCTGCCCTGGACTATTCCATCAGAGCCATCGGCGTTGAGCATGCGGATTACGTTTTCCGCGCCGACACCCGATTTCAGGTGCACGATGGCGGCGTCTATTGTGCCGTCGAGCTTCTGATCGGCGCTGGCCGAAAAGCCGATCTCGTCGCACGCGCAGCAACAGCAGTCGACGTACTCCGGCTGGCCCATTTCCACTGTGCCGGACGCGCCGCCGACCTGCACCACGTGCGCGTTGGTGAGCACTACGATCTCGTTCGTGCCGTTGACTTTGGCAACACAGCCCAGCGTGCCCTGGCCCGAGGGCATCTCGTTGTCGATCTGGATGCCACCCTTCAGGGGGCGGTACTTGTTGGCGTCAAAGGTGGGAGTCGGCAAGTCATACTCAATGACATCCGTCTTGACGCCGAAGATCTCGGCAGGGATGATCTGATCCGGCGAAAGCTGGTCTTCGGGCAGCTTCTCGGTGACGTAGACACGGAAGGACAGATCGTCCGTCAGCGCCCCGCCGCTCTCTTTGATGCCGATCTCGACGGACACCACGCCGGGGTATTGGCTGAGTTCCCGGCGCGCTTCGTCGAGCAGCCCCATCAGTCGATCGTGTTCTTCCTGCCACGCTTGAGTCGTTTTCATGCTGCGTGTCCCCAAGAATTGTCACAAACGATAAGGTTCTGATGCGGTCAACTCGCAGGGCGGAACGGGGAACTGAGCGCCGCTGCCCGCTCCTCGTGCGTCGTCTTCGATCGTCTCAGGTCCGGTCGTGTTCGGAGCCGGCCAGCATTTTGACGATGGCCCCGATCAACTCCGGCCAGTTGCGGAAATACGCCACCTCGCCGGTCAGTGCATGCTTGACCTTGCCGCGCCATTCGATGCGATCCTCACCAAGCTGCTCGCGCCAGACGCGCACAAGAAAGAGATCGGAATGCGAGCGGTTGGCCTGGTGGTCCATCGTCACTCCGGCAACCAGCCAGGGAGCGGATATCGCACGCCGGCGCCGCGCTATCCGCGTGCCGGGCATCACAACGCCACCGGCCCCGGTTGGATAATGGTTGACTGTAGCAAAAGGGGCGTTCCAAAAGCGTTTGGTGGCAGTTTTCACAGGGCGGGAGCGGTGCCCTCAGCCGAGTATGTGAGAGGTGTGCTCGTGCACGTAAGAGAGGGTGCGTGTGCCGTGCTACCAGGCGCCGGTCAATCCCTAGCGAGCAGCGCGCAGCTTGGACAGCTTGCGTTGCAGGCGGCGGCGTGCCGCGCGACTTTCCGGTTGCAGCAAGGCGAGCGCGCGCTCAAACGCCTGACGGGCGTCGACGGGGCGGCCGGTCTGATCGCAGATATCGCCCAGGCGCTCAAAGAGATCGCTGGCACGCCGCGCACCGAACGACGCATCCGGCAGAGATACCGCCAGCGCACACGCCCGATCGAGCAAGGCTGCTGCCTCGCCCGGCATCCCGGTTGCCTGGGCGGCGCCGGCGGCCTCGCAGTAAAAGCGCACGGCCAGGTCGGCGCAACCCGCCCCCTCGTAATGCGCGGCGATCTGCCCGCTGACCGGTCCGGAAGCGCCCGCGTGCAGCGCTCGGAGCGCCAGCGCCATGCGCCGGTGCAGCGCCGCGCGCCGCGCCGGCGGTATGCCATCGTACAGCGCGTCGCGGACCGTCCGGTGGCTGAAGCGTGCGCGTGCGGGTCCTTCTTCGCGAAGCAGCCGCTGGCGCTGCAGTTCGTCCAGGGCACTCATAAACGCCGCTTCCGCCAGCCCGGCCGCCTGTTGGACCATTGCGATCTCAAATCGCAGGCCGGCGGTAGCGGCCAGATCCGCCAGGTCGCGAGCCGCCGGAGACAGCGCCGTCAGCCGCGCCTCGATCGCCTGGCGCAGACGAACCGGCAGCGGCGGCATGTCCCCGACGCCGCGCCCGGCAGCAGCCCGCGCCAGCTCCACGATGAAAAGCGGATTACCCGCGCTTTCCTGGCAGACGCCGTCGCACGCCGCCGGATCAAGCTCTGTGCCCGCGGCATGGCGGGCCAGCGCCAGCGCGTCGTCCCGGTTGAGTGGGGGCAGCACCAGATCGGCGATCTGATCGCGCCGGTGCAGCTCCGCACAGAGCGACCGCAGCGGCAGATTGTCGCCGAAATCTTCGCTGCGCGCCGCTGCCAGAACCAGGTACGGCGCGCCCGGCCTGGCGCGTAGCAGGTAAGATAGCCAGTTGGTTGTGGCGGGATCGCACCACTGCACATCGTCGACCACCAGCAACAGCGGCGAGCCGTCGTCGGGCAGCAGCGCGCGGACCAGCGCGTCGTAGAGGTGGTGGCGCTGCCAGTCTTCGACCAGCGGGCGCGGGGGGGATAGCTCCGGGTCTTCAGCCAGCAATTCCGGCAGCAGGCGCGCGATCTCGCCGCGCCAGACATGTTCCAGGGGCGGCAACGGTCGCGCGCGCAGCCACTCCGCAACCGGCGCATACGGCAGAACGCCCTCGGCAGGGAAGCAGCGCGCCACCAGCACCGGCACCCCCTGCGCCTGCACCTGCGCGGCGAACGCCTGGCAGAGCGCGGTCTTGCCCATGCCGGTTTCGCCCAGGATCAGGGCCAGATGGGGCCGGTGGTCCTGGGCTGTCTGCCAGGCCTGTTCCAGGAACGCCCACGCCTCGGCCCGCCCGACCAGATACGAGACAGCGGGACGTTTCACCCCGACTTCAGGCGGCGCGGCAAGCAGTTCGTGATACAACGCCTGGGTTGCCGGGCCGGGATCGACGCCCAGCTCGGTCTGCAGCCGTCCGGCACAGGCATGATAGACCTGTAGCGCCGCGGCGCGATCCTGGTTGAGCACGTGCAGGCGCATCAAGACGCGGTGCAGTTCCTCGTGCAGCGGCTCAAGCTGCAGCAAACGCTGTGCGCTACCGATCGCCGCCCGATAGTCGCCCGCGCGTTCCTGCCGGCCAAGCTGCTCCCACAGCACGTCGAGATAGGTCTGACGCAGCCGCTCGCGCTCCGCGATCAACCAGTCGTCGTAGCAGTCCGGCAGCAGATCGCCATGATAGATCTCAACCGCTTTTTCCAGCGCCCCGGCGGCAACGGCAGCCTCGAATTGCGCGACGTCGAGCGCCACCCGGTCATCGGTGTTCCACTGGATATGCTGCGCATCGATGGACAGCAGCCGGTCGGCATCGGGCAAGCATTGGCGCAGGGCATGCAGCAGATGGCGCAGGTTTGTGCGCGCCTGGCTTTCCGAGGAATCCGGCCAGAGCAGAAAGGCCACGTAGCCGCGCGGCTGCGGCGTGTCGCGGTGGAGCAGCAGAAAGGCGAGCAGGGACTTGAGGCGAGCGGTCAAGAGGGAAGTCACCGGCCTCGTATCGTAGACGAGCTGGAAGCCGCCCAAAAGCCGGATCTGAAGCGTCTGCCGCACTGCGCGTCGATGCATAGCCCGCCGGGTCGAACTGAAGCGAACGGTGTAATGAAGCGACCGGGCGATCGGCAGGACAGGCCCGCCCTCAAATACTGTCTGAGCAGTCTCGATGCATGTCGAAACGCACCGGCGACCGGTATCTGAGTTTTTGTATTATACATCGTTTTTATTTGCCTGCGCAGGCACGCAGGTCCTGGTCCGTGCGCAGGCAGGGGCGAACAGCGGGGTGAAGCCGGCGAGCGCGACCAGGAAGCGCCCGCTCAGCCGAGGAACTCTGGCTCTGGCAGCCCGCGCACGCCGGGAACCAGCCGCAGTACGCGACCGGCGAAGGGCTGGCGCGCGCGGTCGACCTCTTTTACCGGGCGGCTGGCCGAGGTGACGAACAGCTCATCGAGCGCCGCGCCGCCAAAGGCACAGCTTGTCGGAAACTCGACCGGGAGCCGGATGACGCGCTCCAGCTTCCCGTCAGGGTCGTAACGCTGGATGCACCACCCGCCCCATCGCACGCTCCACACAAACCCGTCGCGGTCGACCGCCAGACCGTCGGGCACGCCCGGCTCGTCGCTGCTGTCGACGAAGATGCGCCGGTTTTCGATGGTTCCGCTCGCTAGGTCAAAATCGAACGCGTAGATCTGGCGCGGGGTGGAATCGGTGAAATAGAGGGTGCGGTTGGCCGGGTCCCATCCGATGCCGTTGGCGATATCGACGCCACTTACCATGCGCGTGATCGTCCGGTCAGGGTCCAGCCGGTAGAGCGCGCTGTCATACGATTGGCCGTAGGTCCCTGCCCAGAAGCGACCGGCGCGGTCAACCGCGCCATCGTTGAAGCGGGAATCCGGCTTATCGGCTTCGGGATCGCCGATATATTCTAGCGGATCGTCCGGCTGCCATAACGCGAATCCGCGCCGGGTGGCAAGCACAAATCCGCCGCGCTGTCGCAGCGCGATACAGCCGACCGCGCAGGGCATCTCGAATGACCGGTGCTCCCCGCTCGCCGGGTCCCAGCGATGAATGCGGTGCCCCTCGATATCGGTCCAGTACAGGGCCTGCTCGCGCGGGTGCCAGAGCGGACCCTCGCCCAGCAGACACACAACGTCGTTCAGAGCCTCGATGCCGTCGGTCATGTACAGCTCCCTTTCATGCCGCCGTCGCGGTGTGTGGCCGTCGCCAGAGCGTGTGACGCTCTTGATGGGAAGCGGCGGCGTTGGATGTTCTCATAGAGGCGATGCTTGCATCGCCCGCGGCCCAACCACCGCGCGTTTGACCCCGCCTTTCGCACGGACCGGGCAAGCCCGCCCCCCGACGGCTGGCGCCGGGTTTCCCCCCACGGTTCGGTCTGTAAAGGGCATACCAGCCTCTAGGATGGATCGGCTTCGCCAGTCGGTTCGTTCGAAGCGGGCTGGATATCGCGGCTTTCCAGCCTGTGTGTCACCAGGTTGTAACGCCCGGCCAGCTCGTCGACCCGGGTTGCGTCGGCCAGCTTGACACCCTGAAAATAGCCTGCGCGGCCCAGCATGTGCGCGGCAACCGGCGCGGTCAGCAGCAGAAAGACAATCGTCGCCAGAGCGCGGCTGGTCACGCCGGTTTCGCCGAAGTAGACCGCCACCGCGATCAGAATCGAGCCGGTGCCCAGGGTGGCGGCTTTGGTGGTGGCAGACATGCGCAAGAACAGATCCGGCATCCGCAGCAGGCCAACAGCCGCCACAAGCATAAACAGCGCACCGATCAGCATTAGCCCGCCGGTCAGCACATCCAGCACCCTCACACTCTCCGTTCGATGTAGTAGGCAAACGCCACCGTTCCCAAAAACGAGATGAGCGCCAGCGCGATGGCGACATCCAGGAATTCCGCGTGATCCGTCGCGATGGCATAAGTCCCCATGATCCCGATCCCCAGCGTGTTCATCACGTCCAGCGCCACCACGCGGTCGGGCAGGCTTGGACCGCGCAGCAGCCGGATAAACGCCAGCGCCGCAGCCACCACCAGTATCGGGAGAATAACGAACAGCGCGAACTCTTCCAGGGTTATCATCGCAGGATCTCCATCACACGGCGTTCGAACCCCTGCTTGATGCGCGACCGGAATGCATCCAGATCGTCCACGAACATCGTGTGCACATACATCACGCTGCGGTCGTGCGAGACATCCAGATAAAGTGTGCCGGGGGTGAGCGTGATCAGATTGCCCAGCAGCGTGATCGCCGTATCGGAGCGCACATCGAGCGGGATGGCGACTACCGCCGGGGAGATCGGCAGACGCGGCGAGAGTACCACCCGCAGCACGCGGATGTTGGCCACCACAAGCTCGGCCAGAAAGAACAGCACGAACTCCAGCACCTGCACCACTTTGCTGAAGTAGTTAGTCGGCGGGCGTAGGCGCTGCGTGAACCAGAGCAGGCTAAACCCCAGCGCAAACCCGAAGAGGAAATTGACCGGGGTGAAGGTGCCCGTCAGCGCGATCCACGCCAGAGCGAGAAGCGTGTTCATCAAAAAGAGTCTCATGCGGCGCCTCGCAATACAGCCTCGATATAGCCCGCGGGATTGAGCAGTTGGGCCGCGGCGTCTCTCGCCAGCGCCAGCATTGGCTCAGCCCCGATCCCGAGAATCACACTCAGCGCAGCCAGGGCGACCACCGGCACAACCAGCTCGCGCCGGTGGCGCAACGGTGCAAACGGCCTGTCCGAATCCGGGCGGTCTTTCCAGAACGCCTCGGCCCAGATCTTCGTCATCGAGAACAGCGTCAACATACTGACGCCCAGCGACACCGCCACGATGAGGTACTCGGTCGTTTCCAGGCCCGCGCGCACCAGCGCCAGCTTGGCCCAGAAGCCGGAAAGCGGCGGCAGCCCGGCCAGCGCCATGGCGGGGACGAAGAACAGCAGCGCCAGACCCGGCCGGGCGCGGTACAGACCGCCGAGATTCTTCAGGTCGTAGCTGCCCGCCACCCGCTGGACGATCCCGCTGACCAGAAACAGCGCGGATTTGGCGATGATGACATGCACCATGAAGTAGATCGTCCCGGTTAGCGCCAGCTCGGTATACAGACCCAGCCCCATCAACAGATAGCCGATCTGGCTGATGATGTGGAAAGACAGCAGGCGCCGGACCTCGGTCTGAGCCACGGCGCCGAGCACGCCGGTCACCATCGTAAACCCGGCGATGATCAACATCAGCGTGTGGGTGTAGTCGACGTCCTGCACGAAAATGAGCGTGAAGATCCGCACCAGCGCATAGACGCCCACCTTGGTCAACAGGCCGGAAAACAGCGCCGTGATCGCAATCGGCGGGGTGTGGTACGACGCCGGCAACCAGAAGAAAAGCGGAAACAGGCCGGCCTTGATACCAAACGCGACCATGAACATCACGGCCAGCACCGTCGCCAGCCCGGGATCCACCGCGCCGTTGCTAAGCCGAACTGACAGGTCCGCCATGTTCAGCGTACCTGCCATGTTGTAAAGGATACCCACCGAAGTCAGAAACAACGCGGACGACATCAGGTTGAGCGTAACATATTTCAGCGCGCCCTCAAGCTGCTGGCGATGGCCGCCCAGCGCCATAAGCACAAACGACGCGATCAGCATCACCTCAAACCAGACGTAGAGGTTGAACATATCCCCGGTGAGGAACGCGCCGGTCACACCCATAAGCAGCGTGTGCAGCAACGGATAATACCCGAAGGACTCGCGCCGGGCGTCGATGCTGCCCAGCGAGTACACGGCGACGATCAGCCCCATCAACCCGGTCATGACGACCATGATCGCGCTGAACAGATCCGCCACCACCGTAATGCCAAACGGCGCGGGCCAGTTCCCGATCTGAGTCGCCTGGATGCCTTCGCGCGACACGGCGACCAGCAGCGCGATCCCGGCCAGCGGATGGGCGATCCCGCCGATCACGTTCAGCCGGCGCTGGATCGCGCGGTTGTGCCAGAAGATCAACGTGCTAACGGCCGTCAGAAACGGAATGAGAATCGGCAGCAGGAGCAGGACGTTCATGAATCCCTCCGCGACAGGTCCGGCAGCTTTAGCTTTCCGCTCTGCTCGGTCGACGTGATCGCGTCCAGGTCATCCGTCTGCGTGGACTGATAGGTGCGCTTGAACAGCACCAGCGTAAACGCCTGAACACCGAACCCGATTACGATCGCGGTCAGGATCAGAGCCTGTGGCAGCGGGTCCGCAAACGGCTCGGCGGGCTGCACCGCCCCCTCGGGGACGATGGGCGGCGCGCCGCGTGTCACACCGTTGATGGTGAAAATGAGCAGGTTCGATCCGTACGCCAGCAACGCCAGCCCGATCACCAGCTTCACGATGCTGCGGCGCATCATCATATACAGCCCGGTCGCGTAGAGCGTCCCGATTACCACGGCCAGCAGCACTTCCATCGCTATTCCTCCACCTCAGCCAGCGCGAAGATGATGGTCAGGGTGACCCCCACTACGACCAGGTAGACACCGATGTCAAACAACAGCGGCGTGCCCAGCTTGCCGACCACCGGGAAGCCGCGGTCGGACCACTGCGCGGCCATGAACACGCCGCTCGCCAGCAGCCCGATGATCCCGCTGACGCCCGCCACCAACAGCCCGACGCCGATCAAGCGCCGCGGGCTGATCATCAGCAACTCCCGGGCCGACTTCACGCCGCAACCAATGGCGTAGAGAACGAACGCGGTCGAGGCAACCAGCCCGCCCACAAACCCGCCGCCCGGCTCGTTGTGCCCACGCAGCAGCGCAAAGAGCGAAAACAACAGCAAGAGCGGAAGCAAATAGCGGGTTGCCGTCCGCAGAATAACCGAGTCCATCCGGCTCACCTCCCGGAGTCCGCTGCTTGGGGTTCGACTGGCGGGTCCGCTTCCGCCATAGCGCTGAGTTCCACCGTAGCAGGCGTCTCGGGCAGCGCCTCGCGGCGTTCCCGTTCTGGGCGCAGGCGCATCAGCGCATAGACGCCCGCCGCAGCGACCGACAGCACAATGATCTCGCCCAGCGTGTCAAAAGCACGAAAATCTACCAGGATGACGTTGACGATATTGCGACCCTTCGCCAGAAGCACGCTGTTCTCGCTGAAAAACGTGGTGACGTGCCGGCGTGATGTGTCGGCGGTCAGGATCAGCACCAGAGACGTCATGAGCACGCCCGCACTCGCCGCGATCAGCGCGTCGCGTAGCCGCGCAGCCCGGTTCGTCAGCCTGGCAAAACGCGGCAGGCGGTAGATGACCAGGACAAAGAGCACCACCGTCAGCGTTTCAATCGAAAATTGGGTCATCGCCAGGTCCGGCGCGCCGAACATGATATAGAGCAGCGAGACGCCATAGCCGACGGACGCCAGCGCCAGAACCGCCGCCAGACGCGACTGCACCTGCGTCACGACGATGGCAGCAACCACGATCAGGGCAGCCACGACAATCTCGTAGAACCGCGCGTCGGGCAGGCGCCAGACACCCTCGATGTCGGCCCGCGTCAGCAGCGTATAGCCCGTCAGCGCGACGGTCGTCAGCACAATCGTCATCAGATAGACACGCAGGTACCCGTTTTGCAGGATGCGCGTCTGGCGGTCCGCCGTCCACAGCATCCCGGCCAGCAGCACGCGATAGCCACGCTCCGGTCCGACGCGCGCCCCCATATCCACCCGATCTGCCCACGGCTTGAGCGGCACACGCAGCGCATACACGGCAAGACCCGCCGCCACCGTCAGCAGGCTCAGCAGGAGCACGGTGTTCAGGCCGGGCCACAGCTCCAGCTCGATCTCCGCTGCGTGGTTGAGCGTGGCTTCCACGGCGGCGCGAATCCCGTATTCCGCCACCCAGGACGGGATAAATCCAAACAGCACGCCCAGCGCAGCCAGCATCACCGGCCCCAACAACATGCTCGGCGGCGCCTCGTGCGGGTGCTTCGGTGTCTCAAGCCGTGCTCCGAAGAAGGGTTTGAGGCTGACCAGCGCGGCAGCGGCCACCATGAACACGCTGCCGGTCACGGCGGCGGCGGTCAGCAGACCGGCCAGGTCCGGCGCGTCGTAAGCGGCCTTGTAAAACACCTCTTTGCTAATGAAGCCAAACAACGGCGGCAGCCCGGCCATCGACGCCGCCCCAAGCAGCGCCGCCGTGCCGGTCCAGGGCATGGCACGCCACAGCCCGCCCAGCCGGGTGACATCGCGCGTGCCCGTCTCGTGATCGAGCGCGCCCGCCACCAGGAACAGCGTGCCTTTGTACAGCGAGTGTGCCAGCAACAGGGTCAGCGCTGCCTTGACCGCATACTCCGTGCCGATGCCCAGCAGAAACACAAGCATGCCCAGCGCGCTGACGGTCGAATAGGCCAGAATGCGTTTGAGGTCCACCTGGCGCCAGGCGACATACGCGCCCAGCACCATCGTCACACCGCCCACTGCCGTTACGCCGATCTGCCAGGCGTCCGTGCCGCCCAGCACCGGACTCAGCCGCGCCAGCAGGTAAATGCCGGCTTTGACCATCGTGGCAGAGTGCAGATAGGCGCTGACAGGCGTGGGGGCGGCCATCGCCCCCGGAAGCCAGAAATGAAACGGGAACTGGGCGGATTTGGTGAACGCGCCGAGCAGCACCAGGACGAGGATCGCGCCGTACAGGCTGCTCGACTGCGCGGCCTGCGGCTGAGCCACCATCTCGCTGATTGTATAGGTGCCGGTGGCCTGCCCCAGCAGAACCAGCCCGGCCAGCATCGCCAGCCCACCGGTTCCGGTCACCAACAGGGCTTGCAGCGCCGAGGCACGCGAGTCTGCCTCGCTGTGATAGAACCCGATCAACAGGTACGAGCTGATGCTGGTCAGCTCCCAGAAGATAAATAGGGTGATCAGGTTATCGGCCAGCACCACGCCGAGCATCGCGCCCATGAACATCAGCACGTAGGCGTAGAAGCGCCCGAGCAAAGGGTCGCCCTTCAGATAGCCGCCGCCGTAGATGATGACCAGCACGCCAACGCCGCTGATAATCAGCGCGAACAGCACCCCCAGACCGTCCAGCCGGAACGCCAGGTCGGTTCCCAACGAGGACACCCACGCGTAAACCGCGCTGAACGTCTCACCGCCGGCGAGGCGCTCCAGATGCGCGCCGAAATACAGCGTGAGACCTGCCGGCACCAGCGCGATCAGCCACCCGGCCCAATCGCGGGCGGCGCGATGTATCCAGGGGGCAAATAACGCGGCGATGAATCCGGCCAGAACCGCCACAATCATGCGAACTCTCCTTGCCGTACTTGCCTGGGATTAACCCTGGGCGAAAAAGGCGTCTAGTACAAAACGCTCGCTATCGCTGGTGATTATAAAATCTCTTAGATGGTGTTGTGTTAGAAAATCACAAGACTGACTCAAGTTTTACCGGTAGCGCGCCTGCAGCGGGCGTGCAGCGGCAGCGGCGGGACTCAGGGCGGAAACGAGGCAACAGGCAGCGAAAGCCGCAGGGAACGCCCACTTGGATTATAACCAAAGCGCACGCCCCCCCGGCAACCCCAGGACCCTGGCGCGCCCAAATAAGGTTTGAGATAAAATGGAGACAGGCTCCGCTCAGAAGTGCGGCGCCAATCACTCCGGCATTACAAGCCGGCGTGGCGGGACGTTGCTAATTGGATTTTGAAGGGTGTGTCGAAGTGCCGCTCCCGGCGATTCTAACGGCTTGACAGCAGTCTAGAATCCGGGTATGCTGTGATTGTGCATGGAATTTGATCCCTGAATAAATATTCAAATTGTGCGTACACCCATGCTTTCTACCCGGCCCATCGAAGAACTTCGCCTTTTGACGAAGGTTTCCCATCTCTATCACCTCGATGGGCTGAATCAGCGCGAGATCGCCCAGCGGCTGTCGCTCTCGCAGGCGACGGTATCGCGTCTGCTCAAGCGCGCTGTGGCCGAAGGCGTGGTGCGCATCACGGTCAGCATGCCGACCGGCGTCTTCAGCGATCTCGAAGAAGCCCTGTGCAGGCAGTACGGCCTGCGCGAGGTTATTGTCGTGGACTGCGAGGCCGACGACGACGAGGCCGGCATCCAGCGCAGCCTGGGCGCCGCCGCTGCGTTCTACGTCGAGACCACGCTGAAAAGAAACGAAGTAATCGGCATTTCGTCGTGGAGCGCCACACTGCTGGCAATGGTGGACGCCATGCACCCGCTTTCGCGGCCAACCGGCGCGCAGGTGGTGCAGATCCTCGGCGGCATCGGCCATCCTGAGGCGGAAGTCCACGCCTCGCGCCTGACAGACCGGCTCGCCAAGCTGGTCAATGGAACGGCCAAGTTCCTGACCGCGCCGGGGCTGGTCGGCTCGATCCACGCCCGCGACGTGCTGCTGGCCGATCCCTATGTGGCCGCCTCGATCGCGCTCTTCGATCAGGTCACGCTCGCCCTGGTCGGCATCGGCTCAGTTCAGCCATCCGAACTGCTGGCCCGCAGCGGCAACATCTATTCGGAAGAAGAACTCGACATGCTGCGCCAGGGCGGTGCGGTGGGCGATATCTGCCTGCGCTTCTTCGATGCCAGCGGCAACCCGGTCATCACCCCGTTGAACGAGCGTGTGATCGGCATGCCGCTCGAAAAGCTGCAGCGCGTCGACCGCAGCGTCGGCATCGCGGGCGGCAGGCGCAAGCTTCAGGCCATCCGGGGTGCGGTGCTCGGCCACTGGATCAACGTTTTGATTACCGACCGGTGCACGGCTGAACACTTGTTGTAGGAGTCTTTAAGGATGTTCATGCAGCACAAAGACGCGCTTGTCAGAATCATGCTGCTCGCCAGTTTGGCGCTGCTGGGCGCTGCACTGTCCGGCTGTGTCCTGGCGACCGTGCGCACGCTCAATGAAGACGTCGAAGCCAAGCAGGGCTTTACCGGGGCTGCCTATGTCGCCGAGATCTGGGACAGCCGCGTCTTGCCCACCTACGACGAGCAGGCGCAGGACCTGCCCACCCTGCTCGCTCTACTCGCGCAGGACCAGCAGGCCGCCATCGACCAGTTCGGCCATCGTTCGGGCACCGGTCCGTACAGTTTCATGGTGCGCGGCGAGGCTCGCGTCCTCGATTTCGACACGTCCTCGCGCACCGGGCTGCTGGTTCTGGATTTCGAGCCGGCAGACGGCACGGCGGATGCCAGCCTGGTCGTCGGTCCGCTGATCCGCATCAGCCAGCGCGCTGCCGTGCGCGACGCGGTCGGCTTCATCGAGTACGGTAGCTTTGTCAACCAGCAGGAATTTGCCGACGTAGCTAACGCGATGGGCGAACGGATCACGGCGATGATCGCCGAGGCTCTTGGCGCCAGTAATGTCGAAGCCATCCGCGATCTGGACCCCACCCAGATCGAGGGCAAGCTGGTGCGCTTTGTGGGCGCGATGACGTACGATGATCCCAACAACATCGTCGTCGTCCCGGTCCGGCTTGAGGTGGTGGAATCATGACGGCCCCGGCGCTCGCTCAGGAACGTGCTGAAGCAATCGACGATGTGATCCTGCGCGCCGAGCAGGTAACCAAAATCTATCCGGGCACCGTCGCTCTCGATCACGTCGATTTCAACGTCTACCGTGGTAAGGTCAACGTGCTGGTGGGCGAAAACGGCGCCGGCAAATCGACGCTG
>DYEN01000500.1 GCA_020725705.1 Anaerolinea sp. | reverse complement strand
TATCGGTCGACCAGTTCCACCAGTCGCGCCCGGCCTCTTCCCAGTGCGCCCCGGTGGCGGAGAGGATCGCGCCGGTTTGCAGATCGCTGATCAGATCGGCGACTGGCGGGGCGGACGGGTCGATCTCCAGGTAGGCCATCAGCAGGAAGGCGCGCGCCCAGAAGTCCATCTCCAGACGCCGGGCGTGGAGCGCGTTCAGTTCGCCGGAGATGTTCATGCCGCCGCGCGCCAGAACATAGCTGTAGAACGCCTGCCGGTTGAGCCGCCACGTCTCGGTGTCGATGCCGGGCCGCACGAAGTCCAACCGGACGAAGTTCAGCGCACGGTCGATCATGCTGCGGTCGATGTCGAACCCGGCGGCGCGCGCCTCGATCAGCCCCAGCGCGGCGTAAGCGGTGACGTGCGGGTCGCTCTGCATGGCGCTGAACCAGCCCCAGCCGCCGTCCGGGTTCTGCGCTTTTTCGAGCCGGTCCAGCGCCTCGGACAGCGCGGTTTTCAGATGCGCTTCGAGCGCTGCGTCCTCGACGCCGAGATCGCGCAGGGCACGCCAGGTCATGACGTTCGGCAGGAAGCGGCTGACGGTTTGCTCGATGCACTGGTGCTCGAAGTTGCGCAAGTAGTCGAGCGCGTCGATGGTGGTCGCAGCCAGCGACGGCTCGATTTTGATCGTCAACTCGCCCCGGTCCGTGTCGACGCGCGGCGGCAGGCTGATTGCCTCGGTGCGGGCGCCGGCTTCGCGCAGCACACCGCCCGTCCCGACCGTGTCCGGCGCGGTGTAGCGGTAGACGGGGATCGTGCCGTTCGGGCCGGTGGCGAGCGTCGGTTTGACCGCATCCTGCGCGCCGTCTTGCCCGATGGCGTAGAAGGTCAGGTCCACGGCGGGCACATCGAGGACGGTCACATCCCACTCGACGCGGGCGCGCCCGCCGGCCGGGATGGTGACGGTCTGCGTGACGGCGCTCTCGACCGTCACGCCGTCGGCTTGCAGGGTGGCCTCGACCGTCTGTGCACGCACGGTGTTGTTGTTGATCACGCTGGCGAGTGTGACGCGGTCACCCACCACGAAAAAGCGCGGGGTGACCGGGCGCGTCAGCAGCGGGAGCGTGCTCATGATGCTGGCCGTCGTATCGCCGACCTCAGTTTCAGCGGTCAGGGCGCGGGCGTCGATGTGCCACGTCGTCAGGTTATCGGGCAACGTCAGCGTCACCGAAGCGCGTCCCCCGGCGTCGGTCACCACACGCGGCGCCCACAGCGGCGTTTGCTGGAAATCCTGCCGCACACTGACCTCGGCGGGCGCACCGCCCCGGAGGGCTTCGCCGGCCATGGCGCCGTCTTCCATCGCTGCCATCTCGGCGGTGGCGGTCGGCATGGGCGCCAGCGTCGGCGGCGCGGCGCGCTCGGCCTGTTGCTTGAGAATTTCATCCGCCTGCGCGTCGAGCAGCGCTTGCAGCGCGACGGTGGTATAGACCCGGTTGGGCTGCGGGCCGTAGAAACCCGCTTCGGGCGAGACGCTGTTGGCCGGCATGAGCGCCAGGATCGCCTGATCGGTCACGCCGATGCCGACTTCCGCTTCGACCGGCTCGCCGTCCGGCCCGATCGTCTGCACGTCCAGTGTCACGGTGTCACCCGGCTGAGCCAGCGCCGCCGACGGTGTGACGGTGACTTCCAGCCGCTTGTGGACCGGCTCGACGGTCAGGTTGATCGACCCGGTGCGGTAGGCGGGGTGCGGGTTCTCGGCGTCTACGCCCTTGACCAGAGTGACCGACAGGGTGACGTTGGGCGCGTGCTGTTCGGTGATCGGCAGCTCGATCAGCAGGGTCGAGCCTTCGATGCGCCGCACTTCCAGCGACTGGATGCCTGCCCGTTCAACCGTGATCAGCGCGTAGCTCGTGCCGCTGAACGGGACCGGCGCCAGCACCTGGGCCGTGTCGCCGGGGCGGTAGCCGTCCTTGTCCGCTACCAGGTCGATCGTGTCGCTGGGGCGGCCCCACCACACCGGCGTGTCGCCCATAACCCACAGGCGCAACGTGCTGCTGTTGAGGCGCTCGCGGTCATCGCGCACCACCGCCCGGACGCGGTACATCCCGGCCTGGGGCGGGGTAAAGGTGATCTGCGCGGTCCCGTCCTCGCCGGTGGTCACGCGGTCGGTCGCCACCTCGATCTCGGTTAGCTTCCAGTCGTACTGCCCGAACCCCTCGCCGCTGGGCACACGTTCCCAGCGCAGTTCGATCACCGTCACGTCGATGCGCTGGCCCGCCACCGGCGCGCTGTCCGGCGTGACCGCGATCAGATCGACGGTCAGCGGGCGCCCGGCCTGTCCGAAGTAGCGGTCGGTGCGCTGGCCGACGTAGACCGCGGCGGGATGCGCCAGCACGGTGCTGCGTCCGGCGATGTATTGCCCGGATTCATCCACCACCTCGCCTTCGACCGTGATCATCATCGGGTGGATGGCCGGGGCGCGCGTGTTGCCCGTCTCGGCGACCACGCGCCCGGCGGCGTCGGTTTGCGTCGAGGCGCTGGCGAGATCAACGCGGCCATAGAACGTCTGCGTGTCGTCGGTGAAGGTGTAGCGGCCGGGACCGGTGTAGTTGAACCAGGTTGGCTCGCCCCAGATGCGCCACGTGAGCGGGGCGTTGCTGACCGGTCCGCCGAAATAGTACGAGGCCGCGATCGGCGCGCTGAGCGGCTCGCCCTGGATCAGCGTGCCGGTGTCCGGCGTCACTTCGACCTTATACTCCGGCACGCGGAACTCTGCCAGGGTGAACCCCAACTGGGCCAGATGGCGCCCCTGGTAGCTGACCTCGATCCACCCCTCGCCCAGCGCGATGTCGTCCGGCAGGTCCACCTCGCCGTTGAACGTGCCAAACGGGCTGAGCGGCAGCGCGCCCTCGAACAGCAGCGCCGCGCTGTAGCCCGCCAGCACGCGCACATCGACCGTTTCGCCGCGCGGCAGGCTGTAGGTCATGTCGTCTTTGTGACGCACCGCGCCGCGGAAGTAGAGCGTCTCGCCGGGGCGGTAGATCGGGCGGTCGGTGTAGAGATAGCCGGCCAGGTCTTCGGGGCGGTTGCTGCCCCAGGCGGACCACACGCCGTACACGCCGTCGCTCTCGGCCACGGCATAGACCAGTGTCTCGTAGTCGGCAGGGCCGGTGGCCGGCAGGCGCAGCACGCCGTCGGAACCGGTCGCGCCGGTGCCCAACGCGCGCCCGTCCTGCGCGTAGAGTGTGACCTCTACGCCGTCGAGCGGCCGGCCGCTGTTCAGGTCCGTCACCCACACGGCGACCTCGTCCGGCGCGCGCTTGAGCGTCAGGTTGGCGCTGACCACGCCCAACCCCATCCACTGCGGATAGTCGCGCTTGCGCATCTGTGCGCGCACAATGTACACCCCGCTCGGCAGGCGCCCGCCGTCCTTGCCTGCCAGCAGCACCTCGTCCGCGCCGGAGAACAGCGGCCCCGCGTCGAGCGTCTCGCTCCAGCGCCGCACGCGAAACTCGTCGCGCAGCAGCGGGCTGGTGTCGTCCAGGTAGCCGCTCAGCAGCACGCCGATCCGGTCGGTCGGGACGCGATAGAGCGCGAACTCGACTTCGGGCCGCCCCTGCACGGGCACCGCCAGGCGGGTGTCGTCGCGGTAGGCACTGGTCAGCGCCAGCCGTCCGCCGGCGTAGGGTAGGCTGGCCCACGGCTCGATGATGCCGGTGCGGAAGGTGAGGGTGTAGTCGGTCGGGATCGCGTTGCCGTAGATGTCCTGCGCGCCCGCCCGGAAGACGATGGTGTAGGTCGTCTCGGGCCGGGTGGCGAAGTCCAGGTACAGGTCGCGGTCTCCGTAGACCACCGGCTCCCACGTGACGCCGGGCGGATCGAGGATCTCGACCTTGCCCTCGAAGGTATTGGTGTCCATCGGCGTGGAGAAATGGACATTGACGCCACCGCCGGGGTAGACGTCGCGCTCGCCGTTGGCCGGGGTGGTCGATTCGATGCGGGGGTAGGGCACGGTGCTGAAGGTGTACGTCAGCCCTTCGCGCAGCCCGGCCTCGCCCGACGCGGCGCGCGCCGTTGGCGTCAGCTCGATGACGTAGCGTGCTTCCTGCTTCAGGCGGTCGGCGGGCGTAAAGGTCAGCGTGGTCATGTCATCGGCCCACGAGAAGCGCCCGGCGACCGGTTCGCCGCCGGTGCTCAGGTGGAAAGCGGCCTCGGTGCTGGCGCGGTCCATCGGCTGGCTGAACGTGATCGCGATCGGCCGGTCGAGCAGCACGCCGCTCTCGCCCTGGTAGGGTGAGACGCGCAGCACTTCCGGCGCCAGGGTTTTGAACTGCCAGGTGTAATCGTCTTGGAGCACCGCGCCGGTGACGTCGGTCAGCCCGGCGGGGATACGCGCGGTGTAGGTGGTGCCGCCCGCAAGCGGTTTGCCCGGCGTGAAGACGTAGATCGAGGTGTTGACCCACTCGCCGCGCCCCTCGACCGGCGGATCCAGCCGCAACGGGTTGGGCAGGTCGGCCAGGTGATCGGTGGCCACCAGCGGCACGACGGGCCGGTTGAACGAGACGGTGATGGTCGCGTCGGCGGCGACGCCTTCGGCACCCGGCGCGGGGATAACGGTCCCGACTTCCAGCCAGCCGACCGTTTGCACGAAGAACGGGTGCGGCTCTTCCAGCGCCAGGCCGTTGGCCGCCCGCGCGCCCGTGCCGATCGTGATCGCGATGCGTGTGGCGCGCGGCCAGCCGCCTTGCGGGATGAACCACATGCTCCGATCATCCGCCGCCCAGCCGAACTCGCCCGGCACATCCGGGTCGGTTTCCCAGGCTGCCTCGACGCCGGCATGATCCATCGGCTGGTCGAAGGTGACGGTTACGGGCTGGTCGGTGGGCACTTCCTCGCCGGGAAAGGGGAAGATATCGATCACGTGCGGGGGCAGGTCGCCGGGGCCGTCCTGGGCGCGCGACGCGCCCGAGTGGGCCAGCAGCGCCGCCGCGATGAGCAAACTGCCGCCGAGAATGCGGATCCAGTTCCGGTTCACGGGCTTCTCTCCCTGGTCCCGCGCCGAGCCATGCTCAAGCCGGGAATAAAATAATCGTCTCAAATCCACCGCTACCACCAAAGACGCGCACCGGGGGGCATTGGTTCCGGCGCGAGCGTACGCGCAGCCGCCTTCATTATCGGCCAAAGCGTCCGGCGCGGCGATTCGGCGCTGGCGATGAGCGCGGGGTGATGCCAAACCGCCGCAGATGCGCGATAATGGGACGCAGCATCTGGAAAAGCGAGAGGACTCGAACCGTGATCCAGGCCGAACAACGTATTGCTGAAGGGATTCTCTTCACTGACTTCTACCAGCTCACCATGGCGCAGTTGTACTATCGCTATGGGCTGCACGAAAAGCACGTCCAATTCGACCACTTCTTCCGTGACTATCCGGATTACGGCGCGCACAAGGCGGGCTACTGTGTCAGCGCCGGGCTGGAGTGGCTGCTCGACTGGATGCGCGAGGCGCACTTCACGACCGACGACATCGAATATCTGCGCGGGCAGACCGGGCGCAGCGGCCAGCGCTTGTTCGAGGACGATTTCCTGGCGTGGCTGCGCGCCAACGGGGATTTCAACGGCATCACCATGCACGCCATCCCCGAAGGGCGCGTTGTGCACCCCAACGTGCCTCTGACCGTGATCCAGGGGCCGATGGTCATGGCGCAGGTGCTGGAAACGGCGCTGCTCAACATCATCAACTACCAGACGCTGATCGCGACCAAGGCTGCCCGGATGCGCCAGATCGGGCGCGGGCAGCTGTTGCTGGAGTTCGGCGTGCGGCGCGGGCAGTCCACCGGCGCCAATGCGGGCGCGCGCGCCGCGCTGATCGGCGGGGCCGATTACACGTCGAACGTCGGCATTTCGCGCGTGCTCGGCTTCCCGCCCAAAGGCACACACGCGCACAGCATGGTGCAGGTCTTCATGGCGCTGGGGATGGGCGAGCTGGAAGCCTTCCGCGCCTACGCCGATGTCTACCCCAGCGATACGCTGCTCCTGGTCGATACCATCGACACGCTGGAAAGCGGCATCCCCAACGCGATCACCGTCTTCGAAGAGCTGCGCCGCAAAGGGTACGAGCCGGTGGGCATCCGGCTCGATTCGGGCGACCTGGCGTATCTTAGCATCCAGGCCGCCAAGATGCTCGACGAGGCCGGCTTCCCGAACACGACAATCGTGCTGTCGAACAATCTCGACGAGCTGGTGATCTGGCAGATTCTCACCCAGATCCGCGAGGAAGCGCCGCGCTGGGGCGTGGACCCAGATCGCCTGATCGGGCGCCTGGCCTACGGCGTCGGCACGCGGCTGATCACGTCCTGGGGAGAGCCGGCGCTGGGTGGCGTGTACAAACTCGTCGCCGTGTGCGACAACGACCGGTGGATCCCGGCCATCAAGATCTCCGAATCCGCCGACAAGACACCCAACCCGGGGCACAAGCGCGTCTGGCGGGTCTACGACCAGCGCGGACGGGCGACTGCCGATCTGCTGAGCATTGACAGCGAAGACCCGCGCCAGGAAGAGCAACTGGTGCTGCGCCATCCCTCGGATCACACGAAGTGCCGCACGCTGAGGCGCGACGAGATCTCGGATATCGAGCCGCTGCTGGTCGAGGTGCTGCACGAGGGCAAGCTGGTCTACGATCTACCGTCCATCGAGGAGATGCGCGCCCGGCGCGAAGAAGATGTGGCCCGGCTCGACCCCGGCGTCACGCGCCTGATCAACCCGCATATCTATCACGTCTCGCTGACCGAGAAGCTGTGGCAGATCAAGCAGGACCTGATCCGGTCCTTCCTGGGGGCAGATCCGGCGTGAACACTCAACCCACTGCCGATATCTTCCCGATCCTGATCCTCAACGGGCGGCCCGCCGCCGGCAAAAGCGAGCTGATCGCCTATCTGAAGGCGCTGCACCCGGACGTGCGCCGCGAGCGCTATCACATCGGCGAGCTGCAGGAAGTGGACGACTTCCCCATGCTGTGGACCTGGTTCGAGGAAGACGATATCTTGCAGCGGCGCTTCAACCTGCCGCGCCTGCACACCGACGACGACGGCTTCTTCCGCTATCCGGAGCTGTGGCATGTGCTGATCGTGCGGCTGGGGCAGGAGTACGCCAAGCTGCTGCGCGACAATCCCGCTCTGCACACGACGCACACCGTCCTGGTCGAGTTCTCGCGCGGGACGGAGCACGGCGGCTACCGCGCGGCCTACCCCCACCTCAGCGACGCGATTCTGGACCGGGGCGCGATCCTGTATATCGACGTGCCGTACGAGGAATCGCTGCGCAAGAACCGGCGCCGCTTCAACCCCGACCGGCCGGACAGCATCCTGGAGCACGGCCTGCCCGATTGGAAGCTGGAGCGGCTTTACCGTGAGGTGGATTTTCACGAGCTGGCCGCCGCAGACGCCGAGACGATCACCATCCGCGACCGGCGCGTGCCCTACGCGGTGTTCGACAACCACGACGATCTGACCACCACGCTCGGCCCGGCCTTTGAGGCCCGGCTGGAAGCCACGCTCGCCACGCTGTGGAGAAAGCTAAAAACAGCGAAGAACAGCAAGAACAGCTAAAAGCAGCAGGGAACAGCTAAGAGCAGCTAAGAGCAGCTAAAATCAGGAAAGAGCAGCCAGGAGCAGCTAGGGGCTGCTTCCGCTACTTTTTGCTGCCTCTGGCTGTCTTTTGCTGTCTTTGGCTCTCCGTGGTTGCGCGACGGTGGGGCCTCGGCTACACTGTGAGCAGTGGTCTAGGCTCGCATCTCGCTTTAGTCCTGCCCTGTTTTTAGTTTTGATGAGGAGATGGCTCACCGATGAAGAAATTCTTCGCTCTGCTGGTGGTGGTGGCGATGGCGCTGGCGGCGCTGCCTGCCGCGCCGAGCGCGATAGCCCAGGGGGATCTGGGCAGCCCCGAGAATCCGATCGAGGTCTACTTTGTGCCGTCGGGCGAGGCTCAGACGATTATCGAGGGCGGCCAAGTGCTGGCCGAAGCGCTCAACGAGGCGACCGGGCTGACGTTTGAAGTCTTCGTGCCGACTTCGTACGCCGCGACGATCGAGGCGATGTGCGCCGCGCCTGACCGCACCATGGGCTTTATCCCGGCGGCGGGTTACGTCATCGCCAACAACCGCTGCGGCGTGGAAGTGGCGGCGGCAGCGGTACGCTTTGGCTGGCCGGTCTATTGGGCTGAGTATATCGTCCGCCGCGACAGCGATATCTACACCTTCGGCGACCTGAACGGCAAGACCTGGGGCTATGGCGACCCCGGCTCGACCTCGGGGTATATCGTCCCGGCGGTGGAATTCAATGAGGCCGGCATCACCCCCGGCGCGGAAGTCCAGACCGGTGGCCACAACCAGACCGTGCTGGCCGTCTATAACGGCGAAGTGGACTTCGGGACGGTCTACTTCAGCCCGCCGCTGATGCCCGAAGGCCATGCCCCGTGGAGCTACAAGGACCTGCCCGAACCCTACGATCTGACGGTTGACGAAAGCTACGTCAACGAGCAGGGGCATCTGTATGTCGGTGACGTGCGCGTGATGGACGCCCGCCAGACCGCCGCCCAGACCGCGCCCGACATTATCGAGAAGGTTCGCATCCTGGCGCTGACCACTCCCATCCCGAACGATACTCTGAGCTTTGGCCCCCAGTTCCCGCCCGAGCTACGCGAGCTGATCGTCCAGGCCCTGCAAGAGCTGTCGCAGGATACCGAGCGGTGGAACGCGTCCGCCTTGGGCGAAGCCTATAACTGGACCGGCATCGAACCTATCGACGATCAGGCCTACGACCCGGTGCGCAAGCAGATCGAGTTCCTGGGCCGCTCGGAAGAGGACATCCTCGGCGGCTAGGCAGTTTTTCGGAAAGGATAGGGTGGACGACGGGCAGAGCGGGGCGACTCCTCTGCCCGATTCGTACCTGCGGAGTAGTGAATGCTGAAAATCGAACACCTCACCAAAGTCTACGACAACGGCGTGCACGCGCTCAAAGATGTCAGCTTTGAAGTGCCTGACGGCCAGTTTCTGGTCATCATCGGTCTGAGCGGGTCGGGCAAATCAACGCTGCTGCGCTGCATCAACCGCCTGATCGAGCCGACCGACGGGCGCATCATCTGGAATGACATTGACATCACCGCCGCGACCGACGAGGAACTGCGTCTGATCCGGCGCCGCATCGGCATGATCTTCCAGCAGTTCAACCTGGTGCGGCGCGCCCCGGTCATTACCAACGTGTTGGCCGGGCGCCTGGGATACACCAACCCGATGTGGAGCCTGATCAATCACTTCTCGCGCGAGGATAAGCTCAAGGCGCTGGAAAAGCTGGAGCGCGTCGGCATCCGCGAGAAAGCGTATATCCGCGCCGACCAGCTTTCGGGCGGGCAGCAGCAGCGCGTTGGGATC
>DYEN01000499.1 GCA_020725705.1 Anaerolinea sp. | reverse complement strand
CCAACCGGCAGATCGGGCTGAACGCGCTCCCGCTCATCCCGGACCCCGCCACCATCATTCATCACTGCAACACCGGTGCACTGGCGACGGTTGATTACGGGACGGCACTGGGCATCATTCGCACGGCGCACGAGCACGGCAAGCAGGTGTATGTGCTGGTGGATGAGACGCGCCCTCGCTTGCAGGGTGCGCGCCTGACCGCGTGGGAACTGAAGAATCTGGGCATCCCGCACCGGGTGATCGCGGATGGCGCGTCGGGGCACTATATGCGGACCCAGGGCGTCGATCTGTGCGTGGTCGGCTGCGACCGGGTGGCTGCCAACGGCGACACGGCGAACAAGATTGGCACGTACAACCTGGCGGTGGTGGCGCACGAGAACGGCGTGCCGTTCTATGTCGCCGCGCCGACAACCACGATCGATCTCGACACCCGCTCCGGCGACGAGATCGAGATCGAGGAGCGCCCGGCTCGCGAGATGACCCATATCGACGGCGTGCAGATCACACCCGATGGTGTCGAGGTCGGCAACCCGGCGTTTGACGTCACCCCCGCGCGCTACATTACGGCCATCATCACCGAGCGCGGTGTTGTCTATCCGCCGTTTGAGGAGAACCTGCGCAAGCTGCTTGCTGAATAGGCGCCCGGCTACGGAAGACCGCATGCCAAGTTGCGCCGGGGTGAAAAGTGCTGTATCTGTATTAGGTGAATCCCCGCGCGCTTAGCGCGCACTACGTGCTCGATGTAGGTACGCAAGACATTGATCAATTGCGCCCAAAGGGGTACATTCACATAAATGTTTTTCATCCCCGCCGGCCGAGAGGGGAGAAAGGAGTGCCTAGGCGCGCGATCCTCATAGGCCGCTGGCCTGTTCCCACGGCATTGTTTGGTGTTTATACAACTAAGGAGTGCGCGATGTTTAAGAAAGCGTTGTTGCTTGCCATCGTGGCCTTGATTGCAGCTCCGTTCATTTCCTTCCAGGCTAGTGCTCAAGAAGACCTGCCCAAGATCGGGTTCTTGCCGGGGGTTGTCGATCCTTTCTATCAGGTGATGGAACTGGGCGTGAACCAGGCCGTCGCGGACTTTGGACTGGAACTGGTTACGCAGTATCCTGAAACCTGGGGGCCGACGGTGCAGACACCCATTCTTGACGCGATGGTTGCCCGCGGTGACCTCGATTACCTCATCATTGCGCCGGTTGACAAAGAGCAGATGATCGCGCCGCTTGAGGCGGCGCGTGATGCCGGGATCAAGATCATCACTGTGGACACGTTCCTGGGCGACGGTGATTACATTAATGGCCCGGTGACGTTCCCGCTGTCGTACATCGGCTCGGACAACGTCGAGGGTGGTCGCATCGCCGCGCGTGCCCTCGCCGAGGCGCTGGGTGGAGAAGGCAAGGTCTACATTCAGAACACGAATGTCGGGGTCAGCACCACCGAACAGCGCAGCCAGGGCTTCCGTGAAGGGATCGCGGAATATCCGGGCATGGAAGTCATCGGCGAGGAATACTGCCTGGATGACGCGAACATCGCTAACGAGCAGACGGCAGCTATTCTCCAGCGTGAGCCAGACCTGGCGGGCATTTTCGGCGTGAATGTCTTCAGCGCCCAGGGCGCGGGCACCGCCGTGGTGAACGCGGGCCTGGAGGGGGCGGTCCAGGTGATCGCGTTTGACGCGACGCAGTTTGCTATCGAGAAGCTTCGTGACGGCACGGTGACGTTGGTAATCGCGCAGAAGCCCTTCGATATGGGCTACATGGCGGTGGAGTTCGCGATGGCTGACTGGCGGGGTGTGACGAGCCTGCCCAAGCGCGTTCCCACCGGATACGCGGTGATTACGGCTGAGAACGTCGATGATCCGGAAGTCGCTCGCTTTATCTATCAGGTGCCCTAAAGACACAGGCTGACGCAAGGAAGGGTGGCGCGAGGGCAGAAGCGCCTTGGCGCCACCCGATCCGCCTGTCGCCTTAAGGAGTAACAACATGGCTTTGGACGCGACAACCGAAGCACACGCCCCGGCGGTAGCCCGGCGCCCGCGCACCTTTGAACAGCGCAGTATTCTGGTTCTCAGTCAGGTCTGGTCGTGGTTGTTTCTTATTATATTGATCGTCTTCTTCTCGTTCAAGGGCACCGGGTTTCTCTCTGTCCGCAATTCCCAGAATATTCTGGTCGCCATCACCCCGATCTTCTTGATGGGGCTGGGCCAGACCTTTGTCATCATCGCGGGGGGCATCGACCTGTCTGTTGGATGGGTGATGGGCCTGGCTTCGGTCGTGTCTGCCATCGTCATTCGCGATACGGTCAAGCTACTGACGATTGAAGCGGAGCGCCAGGGATTATCGCGGGTCTTCGAGCAGGTCTTTACTGCCATGGGCGCGGCAAGCTATCCGGATGTGTTTGCCATCATCCTTGGGTTTACCCTCGGCATTGGCGTGGCCTGTTTCGCCGGTCTGATCAACGGCACGATCGTTGCCAAGCTTCGCGTTCCGCCGTTCATCGTGACGCTGGGTGTCTCGTTCGTCGCGCGTGGTGTGGCGCTTCTGCTGTCGGGCGGCAATATCGTCGGCGAGCAGCCCCGCTTGCTGCGCGACATTGGCAACGAGTCGTTGTTCTATCTGGTGCGGGGCGAGCAGAAAGCATTCTACATCCTTCAGAAGCCTGAACTGACCGGGAACGCGCTGCGATTGCTGGATCGCATTCTGCCCTGGCCGGTGGTGGTCTGGATGATACTGGCGATTATCCTGGCCTTTGTGTTGCGCAGTACGCAGTTTGGCCGCCACACCTATGCGATCGGTGGCAACAAAGAAGCCGCGCTGCGAGCCGGGATTGCGGTCGACCGGCATATCATCCGGCTGTATATTCTCTCCGGCTTCACGACCGGCGTCGCGGGGGTGTTGAATACCGCTCGCTATTCCGGCGGGTCTTCTATTGCGGGCGATCCACTTCTGATGTCCTCAATCGCGGCGGTGGTCATCGGCGGCGTGAGCTTGTTCGGCGGTAGCGGGCGCGTAAGCGGGACGGTCGTCGGCGCGCTGATCATCGCGGTGCTACAGACCGGACTGGTCATGATGGCGGTAGAGCCGTTCTGGCAGTTCGTCGTCGTCGGCATCGTGGTGATCCTGGCCGTGCTGATGGACCAGGCGCGCGATCTGATCGTTGGGCGCGCGGAGACGTAGGAGACAGCGATGGAGCCATTGCTCGAGGTCAAAGGCTTGACCAAACGTTTTGGCGGCCTGACGGCTGTCAACCGGGTCGATCTGGCGATTCGTCCCGGCGAGGTGGTCGGGCTGGTTGGTGACAACGGCGCGGGAAAGTCGACCCTGATCAAGATGATCTCCGGCGTGTATCAGCCCAACGAAGGCGAGATCTACTTTGAGGGGCGCAAGGTCGAAATCACCCATCCATCGCAGGCACGCGATCTGGGGATCGAGACGATTTACCAGGACCTGGCTCTGGCCGGCAATCTCGATGTCCCGGCCAACATCTTTCTGGGGCGCGAGATGAAGCGAAGCCTGCTGGGCGGCTTGATCCGCGTGCTCGATCAACAGGCGATGCACGACGCGTCGCGCGAGCTGCTGGAAACGCTCGACGTACAGTTCCCTTCGCTGACGGCGCGCATTGACAACCTGTCGGGCGGGCAGCGCCAGGCAGTTGCGATTTCGCGCGCGCTTTATTGGCGCGCCAAGCTGCTGATCATGGACGAGCCGACAAACAACCTCGGCGTGGTCGAACAACGCAAGGTTCTTGACCTGATCCTGCGCCTGCGCGATCAGGGTATTCCGGTGATTCTGATCAGCCACACCATGCACGACGTGTTCGCCGTGACGAACCGGATCGTGGTGATGCACCGCGGGCGCAAGGTGGCTGAAAAGAAGACCGCCGAGACCGATCATCAGGAAATTGTGCAGTATATGGTGGGCGCGCTGGACGATAGCCGGGTGGCTGAGGAGCCAGCTTAGCCCTTTTGACAGACAGGCAGTTTGCAACAGGCAGGAGCAGATGATATGGCGCTGACGAAGGAAGAACTTCGCAAGTGGCAGCAAAAGGCATATGACTACCTTCAACGGGCGGGCATTGTCCTGACCCCTGAGGAACGTGAGAATATCGAGATCGCCGATCTCGGTCTGGGCGATTTTGAGCGCACCGGCCTGGCGCTGGTCGTCTATGTCAACACCGAGCGAGTGTGCGCCAAGGAGCTGGTTTTGCTGCCGGGGCAAACCTGCCCTCAGCATTTCCACCCGCCCGTAAACGGCCAGCCGGGCAAAGAAGAGACGTTCCGCTGCCGGTGGGGCGAGGTTTATCTGTACGTGCCCGGCGAGCCGACTCCCAACCCGAGGGCCAAGCCGCCCGCGGGCGACGAGGAGTACTACACCGTCTGGCACGAGATCGTGCTGCGGCCGGGTGATCAGTACACGCTCTATCCGGAAACCTGGCACTGGTTCCAGGGCGGGCCGGAAGGCGCAGTCGTCTCCGAGTTCAGCACGCGCAGCACGGACGAGAACGATCTGTTCACCGATCCGCGCATCAAGCGCCTGCCAGAAGTGATCGACTGATCGGGAGCGCTGTAGCGTCGTGACGCCGCGCGGGACACCACGCGGCGTTTTTTGCGCCTGCACGCGGGACATTTAGCAGGCAGATCCAGGACAGGCGGCGCTTGGCGGTGTTCGTCCGGTGCGCTAGGCTTGGGGCAGGTTTGGCGAGCTATCGAGGGGGAAGAGTGACGTGGCAAGCGGTCAGGTTGCGATCGGTGTGGACATCGGCGGGACGAAGATCGCGCTGGCGTTAGTCGATCGGAGTGGGCGCCGGCTCGCGGAGCGGGTGCTGCCGACCCGTCCCGGCGACGGCCCGGACGCAGCGCTCGACCAGATCGCGCAGGCGGTTGAAGTGCTTCGCGCCGGGGCGCCCGGACCGGTGGCAGGGGTTGGGATTGGCTCTCCGGGCCATGTCGATCCGGCGAGCGGCATTGTGCACTATGCCGTCAATCTGGGCTGGACCGATGTTCCTCTGCGCGACGGAGTCCGGCAGCGCCTGGGCGACGATCTGCCGGTGTGGGTTCACAAGGATACCAACGCGGCGGCCCTGGGCGAGCTGTACTTTGGCGCGGCGCGGGGCTGCAAAGATTTCGTCTATCTGGCAATTGGAACCGGGTTGGGGGGGGCTGCCGTCGCAGGGGGGCGTTTGGTGACCGGTCTGAACGCCTACGCGATGGAAGTGGGGCATCTGGCGCTGTATCCCGAGGGGCGGGTCTGTCGCTGCGGGCTGCATGGCTGCGCGGAAGCCTATGTCTCCGGCGTGGGACTGGTCGCCGGCGTGCGCGAGCTGGCCTCTGCGTATCCCCACAGCACGCTGGCAGCCCAGGGCGATGCAGTCACAACGCATGCCATCCTGGACGCGCTTGAGGCGGGCGATCCGTTGGCGGCGGCGGTGATGGATCAGGCTGCTGAAACGCTGGGTATGGTCATGGGCGCGTGCGCCAGCCTGCTCAACCCGGCGCGCTTCATTCTGGGGGGTGGGTTGGGGCACGCGGCGGCGCGTTTCTGGATCGAGCGCGCGGGCGCGGTATTTCGTCGGCGGGTGCTGCCTGCCGCGCGGGACGGCGTCACCATCGTCGAGTCAACCGTCTCCAGCAGCGCCGCTGGGGCGTCGGCGCTGGTCTGGCATGCGCGGACGGAGCGCGAAGCGCCTGCGTCGCCCCGTGAATAAGCATCTCGGTACGAAAGGATGGGCTGATGTTACGAGTGGGTCTGGTTGGCGCCGGATTCATGGGCGCGCATCACGCCGCCGGGTGGGCCGCCACGCCTGCCACGCTGGCGGGCGTGCTGTCGCTCGACCCTGCGGCGGTCCGGTCGCTGGTCGGGCGCTATGGCGGGCGAGCATACGCCAGCCTTGACGAGCTGATCAGCGATGTCGACGTGGTTGATATCTGCACACCGACGCATCTCCATTACGAGATGGTGCTCAAGGCAGCGGCTGCGGGCAAACACGTCGTGTGCGAAAAGCCGCTGGCGCGCACCATCGCGCAGGCCGAGGAGATGATCGCTGCCTGCGAGCAGGCCGGGGTTAAGCTGCTGGTGGCTCATGTGGTGCGCTACTTTCCGCAGTACGCGCAGGCGAAGGCCCTCGTCGAGCGCGGCGAGATCGGCGAGGTCGCAGTGGTGCGGCTGACGCGCGCCAGCTTCCGGCCCAAACGTGCGCTTGACAACTGGTTTCTGGACAGCGAGAAATCCGGCGGGATGCTGCTGGATCTGATGCTGCACGATTTCGACTACGCACGCTGGATCGCGGGCGAGGTGGACACGGTTTTCGCCAGAAGCGTCAGCGCCACCCGACCTGACGCGCCCGGCGATTACGCCCTGGCGATCCTGCGCCACCGTAGCGGGGCGATCTCCAACCTGGAGAGCGCCTGGGCATACCCGCCGCCGCTGTTCCGCACCAGCCTGCAGATTGCGGGCAGTCACGGGTTGATCGACCACCCGGCAGACAGCGCCGTACCGGTCAGGGTGCACCTGATGGCCGGCCCGGGCGAAACACCAGACATTGCTGTGCCGGCCAGCCCGCTGACCGAAACACCCTACACGGCGGAGATCAAGGAGTTCTACCGCGCGTTGGTGCATGATACGCCGCCGCGCGTGACGGCGCACGACGGGGTGATGGCAATGCGCCTGGCGTTTGCTGCGATGGAATCCGCCCGGACGGGGCGGCCCGTTTCCCCGCAGGAGGTCTGACGATGCGACTGGGAATCATGAGCTTTGCGCATCTTCACGCGGAAGGCTATCTCAAGAACCTGCGGGCCAACCCGGAAGTGGAAGTGATCGGCTTCGCGGACGACGACCCGGAGCGCGGCGCGCACTTTGCGCGGCAGTACGGGATCCACCAGTTCGAGTCGTATGAAGCGCTGATCGCTGCACAGCCGGATGGCGTGGTGATCTGCACGGAGAACGCGTGTCACCGCCCTGTCGTCGAGCTGGCGGCGCGGGCGGGGGTGCATGTGCTGTGCGAGAAGCCGCTGGCGACCACGCTTGAGGATGCCCGCGCGATGATCGAGGCGTGCGAGCGTGGCGGAGTCCACCTGATGACCGCGTTCCCGATGCGCTTCAACGCACCGGTGATCGAAGCCAAGCGCGTGCTTGAGTCCGGCGCGCTGGGTCGGATCTACGGTGCCAACACCACCAATCAGGGTAAGCTGCCGCGCTATCACTCGGACTACGTACGGGCGTGGTTTGAGCAGAAGGACCTGGCCGGGGGTGGCGCGGCGATGGATCACACGGTGCATCTGGTGGACTTGTTGCGCTGGTTTCTGGGCTGCGAGGTAGTCGAGGTCTACGCGCAGTTGAACGATATCCTGTACCGCGAGGCGGGAGTGGATGTCGAGACCGGCGGGCTGGTGATGCTCACCTTCGAGGATGGGACGTTCGCCAGCGTGGATTGCAGCTGGAGCAAACCGCCGAGCTACCCGACCTGGGGCGGACTGACGATGGAGATCGTGGGCGAGACCGGCCTGCTGACGGTTGACGCCTTCAAGCAGGTGACGGCCGTTTACGGCCGGGAAGAGCGTGCTCGCTGGCCGTACTGGGGATCGGATTCGAACCAGGCGATGATCGACGAATTCGTGGCT
>DYEN01000498.1 GCA_020725705.1 Anaerolinea sp. | reverse complement strand
TGCATCCCGTAGCAGATGCCGAGCACCGGGCGGCCGCACTCCAGCACCCAACGGGGCAGCCTGGGCGCGTCTGGCTCGTAGACGCTTGCCGGGCCGCCGGAGAGGATGATGCCGCGGAAGTCGGGCGCCTCGCGCCCGGCGTCGTCGAGCGTGGCGTCGAAGGGCAGCAGCGTGGCGAAGACGTTCAGTTCGCGCACGCGCCGCGCGATCAACTGCGCCGTTTGCGATCCGTAGTCCAGAATGACGATTCCGCCTGCTTCGATGCGTGCCATTTAATCTCCCGGCTGCTGTGGTTGATCGTCGGCGAACTCGATGCGGTGCTCGTCCAGATAGGTGATAATCGCCAGCGACTCGACCCGGACGTTGTACTTCTCTTGCAGGCGCGCGCGGCCTTCCTCGAAGCTCTTTTCGACGATGGTCGCCACACCGACCAGTTCGCAGCGCGCTTCGGCCACCATGCGGGCCAGCGCCAGCAGTGTCTTGCCGCTGGCCAGGAAATCGTCCACGATCAGCACACGCTCGCCGGGGGGCAGATACTCGGCGGCAACAAGCAGGTGCGTCTCGCCGCCCTTGGTGTGGCTGGGCGCGGTTTCGAGGAAGACCGGGCCGTACATGGTGACCGGCTTGGATTTGCGCGCGTACACGATGGGCACGTTCAGCGCCAGCGCGGCCATCAGCGCCGGGGCGATGCCCGACACTTCGGCAGTGAGGATGCGCGTCGGGTGAAGGTCGCGGAACCGGGCGGCGATCTCCTCGCCCATGGCCCGGATCAGGTTGGGATCCATCTGGTGGTTGAGGATGCCGTCGATCTTGAGAATGCCGTCCCCCAGATAGACCCCTTCAGCGCGAATGCGATCTTTCAAGATTTGCACGGCTTTATCCCTCGGCTGTATATGGTTCGCCTCACACGGGGCGACAAGGCGGCTCATGTTCGCTCAGCAGAGATGATTGTATCGGAGAAGAGGAATGCGACATCACCGCTATTGCAGTGTGGTGAAATAATGCCCATCTCATTTCAAAAAACGCAAAAATTGACCTGACGGGAAAATGCAGCGCCCAGGCGAGGGAACCTGGGCACCGGGATTAGCGCTTCTCGAAGGGTGTGCCAAGCGCCGCGGGCGGACCGGCCCGCAGGAAGCGCCGGGCAGCCGGCTGGAAACGCGCCGGAGTATAGCGAACGACCCGCTCCAGCACGCCGCTGGTGGCGACCATCAGTGTCAGGATCATCAGGAACCAGGGGAGCATGTTGACGATCTGCGCCGGCAGATCGATGACCCGGCTGCTTTGTAAATCGATGGCGATGGAGCGCAGGCCCACGATGAAAAAAGCGCCCAGCGCCACACGCCCCGGGATCCACAGCCCGAAGATCACAATCGCCAGCGCGATCCAGCCTTCGCCGCTGAGGTCTTCGCGCCAGCCGAGCTTGACCGAAAGCGAGTAGGTCGCCCCGGCCAGCCCCACCAGCGACCCGCCGATCATCGTGTAGACAAAACGCAAGGCGTTGACCGGCGTCCCACGCACGAACGCCGCTTCAGGCTGCTCGCCGATGGCGCGCAGCGTCAGGCCGGGCCGCGTGCGGTAGATGTAGAAGGTGATCGCGGCGACCAGGATCAGGCTTAGGTAGATCAGGATGTTGTGGTTGAACAGCACCGGCCCCAGCAGTGGGATATCCTTGAGCACCGGGATGGGCATGTGCGGGATCTCGCGCCCAACCTGGTTGAAATGCGGTTTGCCGAGAAAGATCGCCAGGTCCGCGCCGAGGATGGTCAGCACGAAACCGACCGCCACCTGATTGAGCCGCAGTGCAATGCTCGAAAAGACCACAATGAACGCCATTCCAGCGCCGACGGCCATCGCCGCCAGGACACCCTGCGTCAGGCTGCCCGTGGTGCGGGTGACGGCGTGGGCCGTCATGGCCGAGAGCATAATCGTGCCGTCCAGCGACAGGTTGATGACCCCCGATCGCTCGGTGATCAACTCGCCCTGGGCCGCGATGACGATAGGGGCTGCGGCGCGGATAATCCCGCTGAGCGTGCTTTCCAGACCGGTCATAGGCAGCTAACTTTCCTGACACGCTTCCCTTGCATGTTTTGCCGGCAGATCACGTCCGGGCGACCTCTTCATCCTCATCGACCGCGGCCTGGGCACTGCGCGGTGGGAAGTAGCGGTTGCGCACGCCAAACGCCAGCACCACCATCAGCACAATGCCGGACTGCAACACGCGGACCAGCGACCGGTCGAGATTGATCGGCGGATCACTCCACTGGAAACCGCTCTCGATCTTCTGCCCGCCTTTGGACAACATGGCAAAGGCGAAGGAGACGAACGGCGTCAGCAGGGCGGACATCGCGGCCAGCAGCACAACCAGAATCGCCAGAAAACCGATCCCGCCCGACGGGTTCGCGGTCAGCTTGGCGCGCGTGACGTATGGGCCGAGCACGCGGAAAGACCCCGCCAGGCCGGCCATCATCCCGCACAGCATCATCGCCATCAACACGTTGCGCTCGGTGTGCACGCCGAGCAAGAACGCCGAGCGCAGATTCTTGCCCATCGCGCGCAGTTGCAGCCCCCAGCGCGACACGTACATGATCAGAACCAGCAAGATGAACGCGGCAGTAGTGATGTAGATCGGCGTCAGGCTCAGGTGGCGAAAGCCGCCGTAGGACGAGAGCCGCGCCGCCTCCGGAAAGGCGGCGGTTTCGGTCGCCCGGCTGCCGACCGGCTGCCACGGCCCGCCGTTCGACACCAGATACATGTTGAAGGTTTGAATGATGAAATTGAGCGCCACGCCGCCGAAAATCTCGTTGACGCCGCCGCGTGTTTTCAGCAGCCCGGCCAGCAGCGCCCACAGACCGCCCGCCAGCGCTGCAAACACAAAGCATAGCACCAGCACCCAGCCATGCCCAAGCGGCGCGATCTGCGCGCGCCAGCCCTCGCCTTCCGCGAAGAGGCGCGCGGCCCAGGTCGCGCCGATGGCGCCGGCGATGATCTGGCCCTCGACGCCGATGTTCCACAGCCCGGCGTTGTAGGTCAGAACCAGGCCGAACGCCGTGATCGCCAGGGGCATCCAGTACGACATCAGGTCGGCCCGCTCGGCGGCGGTGGCCAGCGTGCCGTCGTAGAGGAACTGCCACGCCAGGCGCGGATCGGCGCCCTGCCATTCCAGGATCAGGACCACCAGCCCCAGCGCGGCGGCGATCCCGACGAAGGGCGTGACCAGCGTCGGGATCAGGTCTACGATCCAGCGCCAGAGCAGCGAGCGGCTCGGACGGACCATCGCCGGTGGGCGGGGCGGATAGGTGCGTTCCTCCGGTACGGTCGTCATCGTACCAGCTTCCCTCCGATCAGTTCGCCGAGCCGGGTGGTGTTCATATCAGCC